>NZ_JACHDI010000012.1:0-211031 GCF_014201025.1 Paraburkholderia sp. MM5384-R2 | reverse complement strand
GGCCGCATCGGCGTCGTGTCGCGTTCGGGCACGCTGACGTATGAAGCAGTCGGCCAGCTGACCGCGATCGGCCTCGGCCAGTCGTCGGCAGTCGGCATCGGCGGCGACCCCATCAACGGTCTGAAGCACATCGACGTGATGAAGATGTTCAACGACGATCCGGATACGGACGCCGTCATCATGATCGGCGAAATCGGCGGTCCGGACGAGGCGAACGCCGCGCACTGGATCAAGGACAACATGAAGAAGCCGGTGGTTGGCTTCATCGCTGGCGTCACGGCGCCTCCGGGCAAGCGCATGGGCCACGCCGGCGCGCTGATCTCGGGCGGTGCGGACACCGCCGAAGCGAAGCTGGAAATCATGGACGCGTGCGGTATCAAGGTCACGAAGAACCCGTCGGAAATGGCGCGTCTTCTGAGGTCGATCATCTAGCCGGCCGACGGCCGGGAAGGTCGGAGAAGCTCCTCTTCGTTCAATGTTCAATGCAATGCTGGGCCCAACGCTTCGAGCGAAACGCGCAGCGTATCCGGCAGGCCGTCGGCGAGACCAAGTACCGGCTCCGGCGCGTCTACATCGCGAGCCGTATCCATACGTTCTCGGTAGGGCCAGGCGTCGATCGATCAAATCGTCAGCCAGCAGGCCGTGCGCGCAGCCAGTCTGAGGGTCGACGGGCGCAGACACGCACCGGCAGGACGCAACGCTTTGCAGGCCGATGCCGGACTGCGCATGACGCACGCACCGGAACGGGCGCGCGAACTGTACCCCTTCAAACGGCACCCTACTGTATGCAGGTCTCGCGCCGCGTGGGCTTATCCTGACACCATGCTGGACGCGGACACGGATGTTGCCCCGCGTCGCCCTCGCCTTGTTGAAGGGAGATCGTCGTGAGCACCGTTTGCTTGCCTGAGACCAACACCGTCGCGATTCGCTCGCCGCTTTCACGCGCCGATGCGGGCGCCGCCGCATGGCCCGACATCGAATGCATCGATGCGCTCGGCCGTCCGCTGAAGGACCTGCGGCTGTCGGTGATCGACCAGTGCAACTTCCGCTGCACATACTGCATGCCGAAGGAGGTGTTTACGAAGGACTATCCGTTCCTCAGTTCGTCTGCCCGCCTTTCATTCGAGCAACTCGCCACGGTCGCCGGCGCCTTCGTGCACCTCGGCGTCGAAAAGATCCGCCTGACCGGTGGCGAACCGCTGTTGCGCAAGAACCTCGAACGCCTGATCGAAAGGCTTGCCGCAATGACGACACGCGATGGCCGCCCCGTGGAACTTGCACTGACGACAAACGGGTCGCTTCTCGCCGCGAAAGCGCGCGCGCTGAAAGTGGCCGGACTCGGACGTGTGACCGTCAGTCTCGACAGTCTCGACGACCCACTGTTCAGGGGCATGAACGACGTCGATTTTCCCGTTGCGCGCGTGCTCGAAGGCATCGAAGCAGCGTGCGCCGTCGGGCTTGCCCCGGTGAAGGTCAATACGGTCGTCGAGTGCGGCGTCAACGAACATCAGATCGTGCCGATAGCCCGCCATTTCCGGTTTAGCGGCGTGACCGTGCGCTTTATCGAATTCATGGACGTCGGCGGCGCCGCGTCGTGGACGCAGGGCAACGTATTCACCTCCGCCGACGCCCGCCGCGAAATCGAACAGACCTTCCCGCTCGTCCCCCGTGCCGCGGCGCGCGGCAGCGATACCGCCGCGACCTACCGCTACGCTGACGGCGGCGGCGAGGTCGGCTTCATTTCGAGCGTGTCTCAGCCGTTTTGCGGGGATTGCACGCGAGCGCGCGTCGCGGCGGACGGCAAGCTGTACCTGTGCCTGTTCGCCACCGAATCGTTCGATCTGCGACGGCTGCTGGACCGCGGCTGCGGCGCCGGCGACCTCGCCGGCGAGATCCGCGAAGTCTGGGCACGCCGCCGCGACCGCTACTCGGAACTGCGCGAAGAAAAGCGAGCCATGCCGGGGAAAAAGCACTATCCGACGGTGCGTATGTCGCTCGTCGGCGGCTGACCGGATACGAAACATAATTGCCACGTCTTCACTCACCATCCAGACAGGCCCGCAACCCGGCATCAGGACAAGCGGTGAAAGTCACCGTCAGATATTTTGCCGCTTGCGGGAAATGTTGCGTATCGCCGTCGAGGAAGTCGACATCGCGAACAGCGGCGCTACCGTAGCGGATCTTCGCCGGCAACTGGCCGGGCGCGGCGAGGCGGCAGCAACCACGTTTTCGGGCGGGCGGCCAGTGCGCGTGGCAGTTGACCGCGTCATGCGTTCGGATGCCTGCTTGCTCAACGACGGTTGCGAAGTGGCGTTCTTTCCTACTGTCACAGGAGGCTGATGCGGCGCGGCCGCAGACCGGCCTCAATGAAGCCGTGCTCGCCGGCGTCGGCAGCCATTCACACGGGGAAGAGTTCGGTGCATAGATCGAGGCCCTGCGTGGTCAGCGTCGCGGAACCGGTGCCGTCGGGGTGAATCGTTACATCGACGAGGCCCGCCGTACCCAGTTCCGTCAGCAAGCGCCTGAGCGTGCTCATCGGTAATTGCGAACGTTTGCTGAGCTTCGCGAGCGACCATGGTTTGTCCGGTGACGCCTGCTGCGCCTGCCAGAGTTCGACAAGCAGTTCCACGAGTTGAAGCTCAGGGTCGTGCGTGTGCAGGGTGCCGCTTTCCACTTCGCTTTGCCGATCGTCCTTCATCGAATTGCCCTCCGCTCAACGTCGTTGCGACGTCGCTGGAGTGCGGGACGCCCGATCGCTCCGGAGTGATTCCGGTGCAGCGATTCTAGCGGTGCATCGCCTTGCTCCGGCAGACACAGTTTTCGATCTACTTCCGCGCCAACTGTAATCCCCGTTGCGCTGGTACGATCGATGCGCGCGATGCTCCGCCTGCCGTGCCAGGACCGGCGCGCGCATGCACGACGCGACCAGCCGGCCGAGTGTGATTACCGCCGCCTCGCCCTGCCCGGTCCACGGGTAGCTGTAGTTCAGCCGAATTTAACTGCCCATCGCCTTCAACCGGTCAGCAAACTGCGGATGTCCATGTACAACGGGACAGCGCGCAGCGGCGCCTGGTCTTCGCGCCTTGCTGGCCGGTGGCCGTGCGTACGCACATTGCCGGATCGTAATCACCGGCCGGAGCGCTTGCCGGTATGATTTCATCGTCAACGCAAAGCGGAGCAACCGATGCGAATCCTGGTAATCGAGGACGAGCTGAAAACAGCGGCCTATCTGAAGAAAGGTCTTGAGGAGTCCGGCTACGCGGTCGATGTGGCGAACGACGGCCCGCAAGGGCTGATCCTCGCTCAGGAAGATGAGTATGACGTGATCGTGCTCGACGTGATGCTGCCCGGCATGGATGGCTGGACCATCGTCAAGACATTGCGCAACACGCGCTCCACGCCCGTGCTGTTTCTTACCGCACGCGACGATGTCGACGACCGCGTGCACGGCCTCGAACTCGGCGCGGACGATTACCTCGTCAAACCCTTCGCATTCGTCGAATTGCTGGCGCGAGTGCGCACGCTGGGCCGACGTGGGCCGCCGCGCGAAAGCGAACTCATCAAGGTGGGCGACCTGGAAATGGATGTGAATCGCCGGCGCGTGAAACGTGGCGGCACGCGCATCGATCTCACGCCGCGTGAATTCTCGCTGCTACAACTGCTGGCGCGCCGTCAGGGAGAAGTGTTGAGCCGCACGCAGATCGCGTCGTATGTGTGGGATATGAATTTCGACAGCGACACCAATGTCGTCGAAGTCGCGATCCGCCGGCTGCGCACCAAGATCGACGATAACTTTCCCGTCAAGCTGATTCACACCGTGCGCGGCGTGGGCTATGTGCTCGAACTGAAGGACACTGATTGATGCGCGGCCGCTCGCTTGCCGCCACGCTTGCGCTGGCTTTCGGCGCCACCACGCTGGCGGTTTTCGTGCTCGTCGGCAGTTTTCTGTATCTGGCGCTCGAAAAGCAGATCAAGGCGCAGGACAATCTCGACATTGTGCTCGCCGCGCGCCACGCACGGCGGCTCGCCGAGGAGCTGGACTCGGCGCAGGGCATTCGCGAGCACAGCGAGCGGCTGACCAGCATCGTGCTCGGCAACGAAGCCATGTCGATGGAAGTGTTCGATCCCGACGGCAAGCGGGCGCTCGAACACAACATCGCTGGCGCGCTCGCCGAGCCGGACGCGGCGAGCGGTGCCGCGACGGTTGCCGCGTTGCCGCCGCTCGCGCGCGTTGCCGCGACGGCACGCATCACCGAAACCGATATCGGCGACTGGACCGGCCGCGACGGCGCGCCCATCCGCGGCATTCTCACGGACGCGCGGCTGCGTGACGGCGAAACGGCGAGCGTGCTGGTGGCGCGCAATATGAGCGACCGCTGGCTCCTGCTGGACCGTTACCGCGACAAACTCCACATGGCGGGCGTGGCCGGCGTGGCGCTGGCCATGTTGCTCGGCTACCTGCTGATTCGTGCCGCGCTGCGGCCATTGCGCAATATCGCGGCGAGCGCGAGCCTCGTCACGGTCAATCGCCTCAATACGCGGATCGCGGTGGCGCGCGTGCCGAGCGAACTCGAGACGTTGGTAGCCGCGCTGAACGCGATGCTCGAACGCGTCGAGCATGGTTTCCAGCGTCTGTCGCGTTTCACCGCAGACCTCGCGCACGACATGCGCACGCCGCTCAGCAACATGCGCGGCGCCGCTGAAGTCGCGCTCGCCCGGCCGCGCACCGTCGAGGAATACGAGTCGCTGCTCGCCTCGAATCTGGAAGAGTGCGACCGGCTCTCGCGCATGATCGAGAACGTGCTATTTCTGGCGCGCGCCGAGCATCCGCAGTTCGTCAAGCAACTGCGTGAGTTCGACGTGGGGCGGGAGTTGACGCATATCGCCGACTACTTCGAAGGGATTGCCGAAGAAGCGAATGTGCGCGTGCGTGTGAGCGGAGCGGCGAGCCTGACGGTGGATCTCGAACTGTTCCGCCGTGCCGTGAGCAATCTGCTCGCCAATGCCATCCGGTATACGCCGCCGGGCGGCGAGATCGTGCTGGACGCGAGCGCGTCTGCAGAGGCGGTGCGCGTGAGTGTGGAGAACCAGGGACAGCCGATTCCCGCCGGGCATCTCGAACGGATTTTCGACCGCTTCTATCGGATCGATCCGTCCCGCAGTTCGCTGCCATCGTCGGGGCTGTCAAAAGGGTCCACCGGGTCCACCGGATCGACCGGGCTCGGGCTCGCCATCGTGCGCATGATCATGGAACTACACGGCGGCTCGGTGCATGCGCAAAGCGATGCGCGCAGCACGCGGTTCGTGCTGATGTTCCCGCGGCTTGTGTGAGTGTGTCCGGCGGCCCTAAACCGGCCCCGCGGTGCTGCTGGCTTCACTGCCCCACGTGCCCCCGAGCGCCTTCAGCAACAACACACTAGACTCCAACCGCCGCTCGGCGATCTGATCCGCGATCCGGCGATTCGTCAGCGCAATCGTCTGCGCGGTCACGACGTCGAGATAGCTGACCGCGCCCGCCTTGAAGCGGTTCGTCGTGAGCCGCAAGGAGAGATCCGCGGCCGTGGTGGCGCGCTGCTGACTGGCGGCTTCGTCGGCGAGGGAATGCAAGGCGGACAGGTTGTCCTCGACCTGCTGAAACGCCACCAGCACCGACTGACGATAGTCCGCGACCGCGCCGTCGTATTGCGCCGTGGCGCCGTGCAGCCCGGCTTCGCGCCTGCCGCCGTCGAACAGCGTGCCGGCCAGTTGCGAACCGAGCGACCAGAACAGACTCGGCGCGCTCAGCCACGGCGCAAAAAACGTGCTTTCGAGACCGGCGCTCGCGGACAGCACCAGATCCGGAAAAAACGCCGCGTGCGCCACGCCGATCTGTGCATTCGCGGACGCCACGCGCCGTTCGGCGGCGGCGATATCCGGGCGCCGCTCCAGCAGTTGCGACGGCAAACCAGTCGGAATCGCCGGCGGCGTTACGGCCGAACCGTTCGGCGCAAGAGTAAAGGTCGATGCAGGCTCGCCGATCAGCGTGGCAATCGCATGCTGCAGCTGTGCGCGCGTTACGTCGATGTCGGTGTCTTGCGTGCGCGTCGCTTCGAGTTGCGTCGTGGCCTGAGCGACGGCGGAGGCATCGATTGCGCCGTTTTTCAGCTGCTGCTGCAACAGCTTCAACGCGGCGTCGTAGGCGCTCGCGCTGTCGTCGAGCAGCTTTTTCTGTGTGTCGAGCGAGCGCAGCGAGAAATACTCGGCGGCCAGATCGGCGCTCATCGAAAGGCGTACGCCCTCGAGGTCTGCCTCGCTTGCCTGGGCGTCGGCTTGCGCGCCGTTCACGCTGTCGCGTACCCGTCCGAAAAGATCCGGCTCCCAACTCGCCGCCACGCCCGCCGAATAGTCCGGTACGGTCTTGCCCGAGAGCGATCTCCCTTCGACATTCTGTGAGGTCCGCGAGCGGTTCTGCGCGGCGCCGGCGGTGGTCGTCGGGAAGAAACCGGCGCGCTGATAGTCCACCATCGAGCGCGCTTGCTGAACCTGCGTAACCGCCTTGCGCACGCTCTGGTTCGACACGTCGATGCGCGCCTCGAGCTGGTTCAGCAGGGGATCGTTGAAGATCGTCCACCATGGACCGCGCGGCGTGGCGTCGGCGGGCGCCGCCTGCGTCCAGCCGGGCGCGGCGCCCGCGAAGCGGGTTGGAATCCGGGCGCTCGGGCGTTGATACGGCGGCAAGGTCGAGCACGCGCTGAGCAGCGCGCCGATCAGCGTGGCCGCCAGCGCGCGGCGCGGCAAAGGCCGTGAATGAGACAGGTTGAACATCGGCAATTCCTTTCTATGACGAGGCACTCAGCCGTGCATGGCCGGCATGATCTGCACCATCTGGCCGGTACTCAGCGAATCGCCAGGATTGTCGATCACACGGTCGGTGGCGGCGAGACCCGTCGTGATTTCCACGTGCGTGCCGAAGTCGCGGCCGATATGCACGGTCTTGAGCAGCGCACGGCCGTGGCTGTCGACCACGGCGACCGTCACGCCGTCCGGACGGAACAGTAGCGCGCTGACCGGCAGATCGAGGGCCCGCGTGGTCGAGTGCAATTGCAGATGCACCTGCGTGTAAGCGCCGGGCATCAGCGCGCCATCTTTGTTGTCGACGTCGATCTCGACGCGCAACGTGCGGCTCGACGGATCGATCGAGCCGGTGCTGCGCGCCACCTTCGCCGCGATGCGGCGCCCCGGATACTGCTGGGCGGTCAGATACACGCCGGTATCCGGCGTGACATACGGCGCGTCGTTCTGCGGCACGTCGACGAAGACCCGCAGCACGCCGTTCTGCTGGATATGGAACAGTTCGCCCGACATGCCCGCGGTGCCGGGCGTGCCGCCCGCCGTCACCAGCGCGCCGACGTCGACGTTGCGCGCTGTGATCACGCCGTCGAACGGCGCGGTGATCTTCTCGTACGAGACCAGTTCGGCGAGACGCGCGACATTGGCCTGCGTCGACGCCAGCATCGCACGGCGCGCTTCCATGTCGCTGACCTTGGTGTCGGCGTCCTGCTGCGCGACCGATTGGGTCTTCAGCATCTCCTGCCAGCGCTGCGCGGTGGTCTTCGCGTAGTCGAAATTGGCCTGCGCGGTCGTTTCGTCGGCGCGGGCCTGGCGCAGTTGCGCGTCCAGTTCCGGGGCTTCGATCGTCGCGAGGGTCTGGCCGCTTTTCACCTGCGTGCCGATGTCGGTGTTCCAGTGAGCGAGGTAGCCGCTCGTGCGCGCGTAGATGGATGCTTCGGCAAACGGCGTGACGGCGCCCGGCAGCAGCAGTTCGTCGACGGCCGGCGCCGCGCGCGGTGCGACCACCGACACGCTGAGCATGCTTTGCGCTTGCGTTTGCTGCGCGAGCGCGGCGCTTGCATGCAGACGCGGCACGATGCCGATGATCAGCAAGGCCGCGGCAAGACCGCTCAGCGCGAACGGCCAGAGGCGGCGGCGCGGTTTTGCTATTGGGCCGCGGTGAGACACGGGGTCGGCGGCGTGCATGCTTTGGTTGGCGCTTGCGGGCTGAGCGGCCGTGTCGGCTTGGCCGGTGCCGGCGGTTTCCCCGCCCGTGGCTGCCTGCTCACCGAACTGCGGCGGAAGTGATGAATCGTTCATGGGAAAGGTCTCGTCGAAATCAAGGAGTGCGGGCGGTGACGGCGGCTTCGTGCTTTTCGCTGCGTGCCGCGCGGCGTTTGTCGAGCCACGCATGCACCATCCCGTAGACGACGGGGACGAACAACAACGTGGACACCGTGCCAAGCGCGAGGCCGCCGATCACAGCCCGGCCGAGCGGCGCGTTCTGTTCGCCGCCCTCGCCGAGGCCGAGCGCCATCGGCAGCATGCCGATCAGCATGGCGAGCGCCGTCATCAGCACCGGGCGGAAGCGGCTGAAGCCGGCATCGAGCGCGGCCTGCAGCGCCGGCTTGCCGCCATGGTGGAATTCACGCGCGGTGTTGATGACCAGAATGCTGTTGGCCGTGGCAATGCCGATGCACAGGATGGTTCCGGTGAGCGCCGGCACGCTCAGGCGGGTGCCGGTGCTGAACAGCATCCACGCAATGCCCGCGAGCGAGTCGGGCAAGCCGCTGATGATGATGAACGGGTCGAGCCACGACTGAAAATTGACCACCATCAGCAGATAGACGAGGCCGATGGCGAACACTAGGCCCCTCGCGAGGCCGCTGAACGAATCGCGCATCGCCTGGACCTGGCCGCGTACCACAATGGACGCGGCCGGCGGCAATTGCGGACGGATCTGATCGACGAGCCGGTTCACGTCCGAGGCCACACCACCGAGATCGCGTCCTTGCGCCGACGCGAAGATGTCGAGCACCGGTTGCACGTTGTAGTGCGAGACGACGGCTTGCTGCGTGCCGCGTGTCATCGTGCTCAACGCGCCGAGAAGGTTCTGCGCAGCGGGGCCGGCGCCGCTTGCCGAGGCCGCCGCCGTGGTAGCGCCGGAGCTGGCGCCGCCGTTCTGCGCGACCGGAATATTGGCGAGCGCCTGCAGCGAATTGACGTCGTACTGCGGCATCATCGCCATCAGCGGATAGCTCACGCCGTTGCGCGGATCGAGCCAGAAATTCGGCGAAGTCTGCGAGCTGCCGGAGAGCGCGATCAGCAGGTTCTGCGACACGTCGCGTTGTAGCAGGCCGGCCTGAATCGCCCGGGTGCGATCGACATCGACGTTGATCGCGGGCGCGTCGCCAGGCTGCTGAATGCGCGCGTCGACGAGGCCGGGCACACCGCGCAGTTGCGCGAGCAAACGGTTCGCCACCACCCGGTTGGCATCGAGCTTGTTGCCGACGATCTGGATGTCGATCGGCGCGGGCAGGCCGAAGTTGAGAATCTGGCTGACGATATCGGCGGGCAGGAAAGCGAACGTGACACCGGGGAAATCCTTCGTCAGCGCGTTACGCAGCGTCGCCACGTAGCGCGCGGTCGGCTTGTGTTTTGTCGCGAGCGTGATCATCACGTCGGCATCTTCCGGGCCGATCGGGTTCGACGAGTCGTAGGTCAGATTGATGCCGCTCACCGGCACGCCGATGTTGTCCAGCATCGCCGAGAGTTCCTGTTTCGGGATCACCTCGCGCACGCGGGCTTCGACCTGGTCGGTAATGCTCGCGGTGTCCTCGATCCGCGTGCCGATCGGCGCACGCAGATGGAGGCGAATTTCACCGGTATCCACAGCCGGAAAAAAGTCGCGCCCGGCGAACGGCACCAGCGCGAGCGAGCCGATGCAAAGCAGCAGAAAGATCGCGATGAAGCGCCGCGGACTCGCTATCGCCGCGCCGAGCACGCCGCGATAGCGTTCGCGCAACCCTTCGAAGCGCTGCTCGAAGCCGGCCTGAAAGCGGATCAGGCGCGCAATCGGACCGTTGCCGGTGATCGACGCGTGGCTGCGCGCGCGCATCAGATACATCGCGAGGGTCGGCACCAGCGTGCGCGAGAAGAAGTACGACGCGATCATCGCGAACACCACCGCTTCGGCGAGCGGCACGAACAGATAGCGCGCGACGCCGGAGAGCAGGAACATCGGCACAAACACGATACAGATCGACAGCGTCGAGACGAAAGTCGGCACGGCGATCTCGCCGGAACCGTTCAGGATCGCGTCGTGCAACGCCTCGCCGTTCTCCAGATGATGTGTGATGTTTTCGATGGCGACGGTGGCGTCGTCGACGAGAATCCCGACCGCGAGCGCGAGGCCGCCGAGCGTCATGATGTTGATGGTCTGGCCGAGCGCGGACAGCGCGATCAGCGAGGTCAGCACGGCAAGCGGAATCGACACCGCGATGATCAACGTGGCACGCCAGCTGCCGAGAAAGAGCAGGATCATCAGGGCGGTCAAGGCGGCGGCGATCAGCGCCTCGCGCGCCACGCCCACCACCGCCGACTTCACGAACACCGACTGATCCGACAGCGCGGTGATGTGCAGCGCGCTCGGCAGGCCGGCCGCGATATGCGGCAGCATCGACTTGACCTGCTGGATGATGGTGAGCGTCGACGTACTGC
This sequence comes from Paraburkholderia sp. MM5384-R2, assembly GCF_014201025.1. Classification (NCBI taxonomy): domain Bacteria; kingdom Pseudomonadati; phylum Pseudomonadota; class Betaproteobacteria; order Burkholderiales; family Burkholderiaceae; genus Paraburkholderia; species Paraburkholderia sp. MM5384-R2. The sequence continues at coordinate 200,501 of NZ_JACHDI010000012.1, read as the reverse complement.
CGGATTTTTCGATCGTCAGCAGCGCGGCGCGTTTGCCGTCGCTGCGCACGATGTTGGTTTGCGGCGCGTAACCGTCGCGCACATGGGCGACGTCGCGTACATACACCACGCCGCCCGCCACCGTCTTGATCGGCAGATCGTTGAGCGCCGCGACTGTGTCCGTGCTGCCGTTCATCTGCACGTTGTATTCCTTCGTGCCGATCTTCGCGGTGCCGCCCGGCAGGATCAGGTTCTGCGCGTTGACGGCGTTGACCACGTCGAGCGGCGCGAGGCCTTTGGCCTGCAATGCGCGCGGGTCGATATCGACTATGATCTGCCGGACCTTGCCGCCGAACGGCAGCGGCACCGACGCGCCTTGTACCGTCGCCAGTTGCGTGCGGATCTGACTGTTGCCGAGGTCGTAGAGCTGTTGTTCGGAGAGCGTATCGCTGGAGAGGCCGAGTTGCAGGATCGGCACCGTCGAGGCGTTGTACGTAATGATGTTCGGCGGCAGCGTGCCCGGCGGCAGCACGCGCAGGATCGACGCGGAATTGGACGCCGCTTCGGCGATCGCGCGATTGATATCCGCGCCCGGATGAAAAAAGATCTTCACCACCGAAACGCCATTCAGCGATTGCGACTCGATATGCTGGATATCGTCAACGTCGGAGGTCAGCGCGCGCTCGTAATTCGAGGTGATGCGATTGGCCATGTCCTGCGCGGAAAAGCCGTTATATGTCCAGACGATGCTGACCACCGGGATATCTATGTTCGGGAAGATGTCAGTCGGCGTACGCGAAATGGAAAGCGGCCCGACGATGAATATCAGCAGAGCCAGTACCACGAATGTGTACGGGCGGCGCAGGGCAAGCCTCACAATCCACATGACGAATTCCTGATAAATAGCAAAAAGAATTGCCCGACCCAAGGCTCGCGCAGTAAAACGCTGCTTGATTCGGACCTGGTCTGGAGTATGTGTGGGCAGTGCTTACCGGTTCCGGTCAGCCACAATACAAGTCTGTTATCTGCCGGATAACCGGACGCGATTCGGAATGCAATCGACAGCCGCCGCACGCAGATAGCAAATCCGTAGTCGCGTGGTCAGAGAGAGGACAGGTCGTGCGATCGGAATGGAAAGCATGGCCATGTCCACATTGCCAAACCTGACGCGAGAAGCACGATCAAGCTGCTTTCCAGCGTTGCAGTCGCCGCACCACCGCAGTCAGCCTTACCTTTGGCTCAAGCGTTTCCGCCCAAACCGCCATTCCGGGAATGACGCCCGCCGAAGTACACCAGCAACTGGTGCAGGCACAGGCCGATGGGCTCTTGCCGGTACCGGAGAACAACTATCCGCCGCCAACCACGAGACTTGGCCGCAACAAGGAGCTTCACGCAATCGAGTACCAGAACGACCGGTTTAGCGCGACTGCGTCCGCCTCTACGAGCCCGACGGATAGGGGCGTCACGTCTGACTGATGCAAAGGGAAGACGAACGCGCGCCCACGTATGGACTCTCGATGCGTGGGCGCGGGATGGCGCGATGAAGCGCGAGCCGGTTAGAACTGGTGGCGAATGGCTACGCGCGTGATGACCTGATTTGCTGTCGTCGAAGGCGAATCTGCACCCGTGATAAACGCCGTGTTGACCGGCGCCGCGGACGCACTGCCGCCCGCCAGGTGCTGATACATACCCTGCACGTACACGTCAGTACGCGGCGACAGGTTGTAGTCCGCCATCAGTCCAACCTGATGCCACGTCGGCTTCGAATCGCCGGCGGCGCTATTGAAGTGACCGATCGTGTAGTTATACATCGCTCCGACGAACGCATTCTTCAGGAACTGATACTTCGCGTTCAATTCAAAGTTGTCGAACTTCAGGCTGCTTGCCGTATTCGCGAAGTTGCCGACATAGACGGAGCCCGTCGCGTTATTAAGCGCCGTGTGGCTATATACGAAGCCGAGTATCGCAGAGCCAATCGTGTAGTTAATCCCCGCGCCCCACACCTGTTGGCGACTCGCGAAAAAATTCGTGTCGTCGGCTGCAAGCGACCCACCGGAGTTTCCGCCCGGGTTGTTGATCTGCATGTACGCCGCTGCGACTGAAACGTTGGCAGCGACGAATTGTGCGCCGAGGCTATACGACCGGTTGTCAGCAAAGCCACCCGCCTGATTGCTAAAACCGTACAGACCGCCAAAAGAAAAGCCGCCGTAGGCGTTACTGGTGTACTTCACGCTGTTGTTCAGTCGGAACGAATTGTCTGAGTTGTCGTTGTCGTACGGATGCGACAACAGATAGCCGCCCCAATTGCCGTTCGCCGTAAGCGGGGCGAGATAGTCGACGACTGAATCATACTGACGGCCCATTGTCAGGGTCCCGAGCTTCGTGTTGCTCAAACCGATGTACGCCTGCCGGCCGAACATGCGCGAACTCTGTCCAAGTGCGCCGGAGTTGACGTCGAAGCCATTTTCCAGCTGAAAGAGGGCCTTCGTGCCACCGCCCAGATCTTCGCTGCCTTTCACGCCCCATCGGCTGCCTTGTGCAAAGCCGCTTTCCATCTGCACAGCCGAACCTTGCTTAGTATTGTTCGTATAGTTCAGACCTTCGTCGATCAGGCCATACAGCGTGACGCTGCTTTGCGCCAGCGCGGCCATCGGGACGATCGTGCAACCGATCGCTGCGCCCGTAATGAGGAGTCGCTTCATGAGTGTAGATTCCTAAGGTTTGCTTGAGTACCTCGCCATGATCTAGCTCGCGCGCCGGTGCGTGGAGCCGAGTCTGACGAAAGGTATTTGCACTTTAGGACCTACAAAATGCCCGTCCACTGCAGTTCAGTATTGCTGAAATGGTGTTGTGCCGCCCCCACGGGAACGACAGTTTCGCGCTTGTCTTCATGTGGATTCTGGCGATAACGTTCTACCACGAAATCGACAAAGCGGCGGAGCGCCACCGCCATGTACGGTTGTCCGGAATAGAGCACCCACACTGTCCGCGCGTCGCCGCACAATTCGATGTTTTCGAACACTGGCTTTAATGAGCCGTCTGCCAGCTCACCTTGAATGAGCGAGCGCGAAAGCCGGGCGATGCCGAGGCCCGCCTGGACTGCGCGCTTTACGAGCAGTGGGTTTTGCATGCTCAGAATCGGCCGTACCACTACGCGCTGCGTGCCATGCTTGTCACGAAACTCCCAGTAACGACTCGGCGCGTCCGACGCGACCAGCACATCATGCGACGATAGCTCGTCGGGCGTGCGTGGCGGCCGCCGACGTGCGAAGTACGCGGGGCTCCCGACAATCACGTCCCGCGTCTGTGCGAGCGGCCGGCAAACCAGCGACGAATCACGCAGGTGGCGCTCGGCGCTGAAGCATACATCGAAATCTGCCACCGTGACATCGGCGTGTTATCGAATACGGTCAGATCGAACTGCGTACGCTGCTCTTGCACCCGGTACGCCGCTAGTACTTCGGGTAGATCGGTCGAAGCATATAAAGAAGACGCTGCAATACGCAAAGATCCGGCGGGTTGACCGGCAGCAGCTGCCATGCATTCGTCCATCGCCGCGAGCCGCCTGAGCAGTTCGCCACAATGCTCCCGATACAACTGGCCGGCAGGCGTCAGCGACACCCGGCGAGTGGTCCGGTTGACAAGGCGCACGCTGAGATGTTGCTCGAGTACCGCCACGCTGCGAGTGACGACCGAATTCGAGATACCAAGCTGCTTCGCCGCCTCGGCGAAGTTCAGGCAGTCGGCAACCTTGGTGAAAATGCGAACGGAGGCTAATTGATTCATGGAATCGTTTCGCAGCGGTCGGGGATTTTAAGGCTAGCTGGCTCAAGAGCCGTTGGGTAGGATAGAACAGATGCCTGCGCATGACCGATGCGCCGCGCTTCACGGCGCGGCCCATTGACCTTACGCTACGTCACACGCGTTTCCCCGCCGACAGACTGTGCGGTCTTCCGAAATCGCCGGCTTTGCCGATCCGTGTGCGTCCGAGGCGGTCATTGCATGTTTGTTTGTACGCGTTATCACCATTCCTCTGCTTCACGAGGTCGATCACGTGCGAAGGCGACCTCAACGGGCGCAAGAAGAAAAGCGGAAAGGATTGCTATGTTCAATAAAGTCATCTTCGACTCCTGGTTTGACATCGCGCGCAGACGCAGACATTCTTGGTAAGCTTGTCACTGCACCGTTTCACTGGAAGATTGCGTCGGCGCCGCTAAAACAGGAGATATTTCGTCACCATTGTGAGTGATCGCATATAGTTCCTTATTGCGTTCAATCGCAGCTTCGCTTGGCGGGTAGTCGTACTTCGGCGTAGGCACCAGACCATCCCGTTGCGCCTCGATGAGTTCCGCGCGAACGTCCGCCCGGGTCTTGCCAGTGGGCTGCGTCTGCGCCAAGGCACTCATCGCGATCGAACACGCAAGGGCGCCAATCGCTATATGTGTTGTCTTTTTCACAGTTTTCTCCGAAGTCTCTAAGAATTTGCTAATCGGCCTGTTGATCGGATCCCATCAGGGCATGCCCGACGCAATGCACCGATGAGCCCATTGTCGTCAATTGACGTTGCTCCCAGACTGACAGCCTGATTACGATTTTGATATCTTCTTTCGGTCTTTGGCGATATTGCGGTGTGGGATGATGGCTGCGGGCTTTGCCGCAACAAGGCGTTGAGGTAGGGGGCTGAACAAGGTCCGCGCTTACGCACTGCAGAGGACAGGGCAGCGGATAATCATGAACCTTGTTGATCCCCCAACAGGCTCGAATCCATGACGGTCTCTGGCGTGCATGCGACGAGGCGCGTCTTCGCCCGGCGTCGTCGACCGCGCCGGCGGCTGGTGCGCAGGAAGCAGCTTGCCGATTGACGAACAGTAGAGCGGCCGGCATAGTCCGACCGGAAAAGACAGCCGGATCGGCTTGCGCGTCTCGATCACATTGATCGACTCGGCGGAGGGGTCGTCGGCGGCGAGCACGCTCAGTTGCACAATCTCGCCGTTGTCGTTGTAGAGGCCCTGAAGCACTTGGCGCGCCATGAAATTTGTCTTGACGGATGTTTTGACGCTGACCGATAGTCACTGCCGAAAAGATCCGTTAATTCCGGGCCCGTGCGTGAAAGACACAACTCGCTCTCCTTCATCGCGCGCTGACCATGTTTACTTCAGCGTGCGCGACGATATCTTCGACCTGCGCCTGCTGCCCGGCGATCGCATGACCGAAGGCAGTATCGCCGACCGCTTCGGCGTTTCGCGCACACCGGCGCGCGAGGCGCTGCAGCGTCTTCAAAGCGACGGTTTGATGCGCGGCTATGTGCGCGGCGGCTGGGAAGTCGTGCCGATCGACCCCAAGCGCTTCGGAGATCTATACGAAATGCGCAAGCTGATCGAGACGTTTTCTGTCAGCCGGCTCTTTGGCGCGGACGGCGCCTTGTCAGCGACCGCCTCGCAAATGCTGGAACGGCTAGAACTCGTCTGGACCGTCCCTCAAGCACAGCGCATTCGCGATGGCCGCGAGATGGTCGCGCTCGACGAAGCCTTCCACGAGGCGCTCGTCGTCGCCGCCGGCAATGCCGAGTTGAGCGCGGCAATGCAGCGCGTGACCGGCCGCATCCGCGTGGTGCGGCGGCTCGATCTCGTCTGTGGCGACTGCATCGACGACACCTACGACGAACACATTGCGATTCTCGCCGCCCTCCGCGATCCTGCGGCCGACTGCGCCGTCGAGTTATTGGGGCGGCACATAGAAGGAAGCAGGGCGGAGGTCCGCACACTGACCACCGAGCGCCTGCAACGCGCCCGCACCGCATTGGAGCCTCACAGTGCTCCGTATGCACCAACGAGGTTGCGAGGCGAAAAGCGCCCTAGACGTACCGTATTGGCGCGAAGTCGTATCGCTTTATCTGGTCATCGTGGGTCAACAACACGATTCCTTCTGCCATCGCTTGACCGACGAGGAGCCGGTCGAACGGGTCCTTGTGAAGAGGCGGGAGGGCCGCAACTTCGAACGCATGCTGTGCTTCAATCGACAGCTCTTCATAACCAGCATCAAGCAGGTTCCTGCGAAGAACGCGTGCATCGACCTGAAAGTCCTCACGGCCCAGTGCGCTTTTGATGACAATTTCCCAGATGCTGGCGACGCTGAAGTAGAGGGTGTTGTCGGCGTCCTCGATGGCAGCGCGCGCTTCGTTCGACAAGGCAGGATCGTCAGCCGCAGCCCAGACCAGCAGATGAGTATCGAGCAACAGCCTCACTTTGTCTTACCCTCAAACATGTCGCAGATCTCGTCCGCTGCCATAGTGTCGAAATCTGCGGGTACTTTGAATTGCCCCTTCAGGAACCCGATGCGCCGCGGCGGCTTTGCGGCTTCGGCGTCGATGCGCACGACCTTGACCAATGGCTTGCCGGCCTTAGCGATGACGAACGGCTCGCCGCCGTTCACGGTTTCCTCGATTAGACGCGACAGATTGGTCTTGGCATCGTGAATGTTGTAAATATGCATGGCAGCACCACATGAACTTAGTTTAATGAACTTAGTTTACTTCAAACTTTATCCTCCTGCAAATAGTTCAAAGTGATGCTTGAAGTGGGGGCTTTACCGCGCGCGCTGCCTCAGATGGCGTGTTCGCGTCCATGCCCGCAGTGAGGTGGCTAAGCTTTACGACCGCTGACATCAGCTCAATGTCAGGGCTGAAGCAGGAGGGAGCCGCCTGCTCCGCTGTTCGAAGCGTGGGCCGGTCGCGCAGTCCGTGCTGCAGATGGGCGAAGCTTCGAGGGTTTTCACGCGCAGCATTCGAGCGATTTGACATAAAAGGAATTGAGCAAAATTTTGACTGTAGCGGCAATATGAGAATGTCGTGTTCTAGCAAGATACAAATGTCGTGTTTTATCGTGACTGGCAAGCTGGCATTTTGCTGCGCGATCGCAGGAGCCAGTCATGAGCCCAGCCGCACTGGTGACATTGAACATGCGCGAACTCGACCGTCTGAAGGTGATCCAGGCCGTGGTGGACATCGGGCTCAAGCCCGGGCGTGCCGCCGGGCGACTTGGCCTGACCGTGCGTCAGGTCGAGCGGCTGGTAGCGCGGTACCGTGAATGGGGCGCGGCGGGACTGGCCTCACCCAAGCGCAGGTCGCCCGGTAACCGGAAGCTCGATGAAGGACTGGCCGTGCGGGCCCTGACCACCATTCGCGAGCGCTACGCCGACTTCGGGCCGACGCTGGCCTGCGAGAAGCTGCGCGAATGTCATGGCCTCGTGCTGTCGAAGGAAACCGTGCGACACCTGATGACGGACGCCGGCCTGTGGGTACCGCGCCGGCAGCGGCCACCGAAGATCTACCAGCCGCGGGCCCGGCGCGCGTGCTTCGGTGAGCTGGTGCAGATCGACGGCAGCGACCATCGCTGGTTCGAGGACCGGGCGCCGGCCTGCACGCTGCTGGCGTACGTCGATGACGCCACGAGCCGCCTGATGATGCTGCATTTCACGGCGACCGAATCGACCTTCAGCTACTTCGAGGCGACGCGCGCGTATCTTGAGCAGCATGGCAAGCCGGTGGCGTTCTACAGCGACAGGGCCAGCGTTTTTTACGTGAAGCAACGCTCGGAGACAGCGGGCAAAGGTGTCACGCAGTTCGGCCGGGCGATGTACGAGCTGAACATCGACACGTTCTGCGCGAACTCAAGCCCCGCCAAGGGGCGCGTCGAGCGCGCCCACCTGACGCTGCAGGATCGGCTCGTCAAGGAGCTCCGGCTGCGCGGCATCAGCACCATCGAGGCTGCCAACGCCTGGGCGCCCGCGTTCATGGCAGCCTATAACGCGCGCTTTGCGAAGCCGCCACGCAGCGCTTTCGATGCGCATCGACCCGTGCGCGCTGACGAGGATCTCGACGCGGTCCTGACCTGGCGGGTTCTGCGCAAGGTCTCGGATTCACTGACGCTGCTGAACGACCGCGTGATCTGGCTGCTTGACGATACGCCGGCCAACCGCAGGCTGATTCACCGCTATATCGACGTGTGGGAGTATCCGGACGGACGCCTCGAGATCCGTGCCGATGGTGTCGCACTGCCCTGTGTCCAGTACGACAAGCTTGCCGAGATCGACCAGGGCGCGGTGATCGAGCACAAGCGTCTTGGTCATGCGCTGCAGGTCGTGCAGGCGCTCCAGGCGCAGCGCGACAACCGCCGGATCTCCGGCTCACCGTCACGCACGAACCGCGGTGAACCCGTGCATGTGAAGGCGCGGCTACCTGGCACGAAGAAGCAGCGCGAAGTAACGCTCGAGGACTGGAATGCGGCAGTCATGGGGACACACCAGAACCCGGGAGGCTCGGTGCTAAAAACCCCTCCAGAGAGAGATAAAAGGACTGCAAAACGACCCTAACCCACCACCCAAAACCGACCCTCAACCCCGACATCTGTATCTTGCTGGAACCCCGACATTTCAATCTGGCATCGACATTGACATGCTCGGATCATTCGCAGTCCTATTCTGTTAGACGTGCCCGGCTTCAGAGTTTCGGACGTGTGGTACCTATAGCTCGTCTGCTTGGATGTCAGTGCGAACGTCACTGACCTCGGTGGTCAAGCAATTGTTAATTGCCACTGCGCCGGCCTGAGGCACGGGTTCTTCTGTTGCGCCAGCCCCAGAATGATTCGTTTCCGCGTGCGCGAGTCATGCGTTGCTGACCTCACCGAAACGCGCCGATCGTTGTTGGCCTGCGTCCATCTCGGTAGCCCGGCCGGAGGCACTTGACGCCGGACTGCTGCGGTCGACGGTTTTTTCGGGCGGCAGTAGGCGTAGGCGCGTTTCAAAAATTTGCTGGGCGAAGGCGTTTTCGAACGCGGGTATTCGTTTGAAGAATCCTGCCCTTATCTCGGAAAACCCGGCTCAGCGTTTTTGATGCGGGCGCGGGCTGCCTGCGCGCCCGTGCGCCCGTGCGCCCGTGCGCCGGCCTCGGGAGCATATGGCTCCCGAGTGTTCCGGTAAATCACAAGGATTTCAGCGGATTTCGCCCGAGTGGACCGAAGCGTTACCGTCCGCTCGAAGCGGCGTCCGTCATGAGAAGTCCCCTTGGGGAGGCAGCGCACTGTCTCTACTTCTCACTGGCGATGGCCAGCAAGCGGCTGCGCAGCAAAGCGGTCGTCCGTTCCACCTCTTTGGGCGTCAGCCGTTCCATGTAAGCCGCCGTCAGAAGTGTTAGCGGATGGACACCCAGCACGTCTGCAAGTTGCTCGATCTTCCCCAATGTTGGAGATTTCAGACCCCGCTCGACCGTACTGATGTAAGTGCGGCTGGATACCAGTCCGAAATCTTCCTGTGTCACTTCAGCGATCTGCCTGAGTTGTTTCAGTGCTTTGCCGAAAGCGGCGTTGGAACGCATGCAAGTCCTCCTGATAAAGGACCTGATGAACTCATCGAGAGCGCTAAAGGGCTACAATCTATAGTGTTCATTTGCTATCATTCGGGCCACCCTGGGCGGGCAGGTCAGAGGTACCGCCTTGCGGTGCCTGACTCCGCGAGATATCTCTGGTCGATCTCTGTTTGAAGCGGTCAGCCAGATCCCGATCGGGGAGGCCGAGGCCAACACACATGCAGGGCGAGGAATCTGCGTGCCGTTTGCACGGGCCGACAACGCATTGGAGGCAGATAGATGCACCGGAGGCGGCCTGCGCAGCGATGTCGGGCCGACATCCAAATGCAATCGTGGTTCGGCGGGTTTTGGAAGCAGCGAGATGTTCCCTGAGAATGTTGGATTGTCTTCAGGGTGCCGACATGGTCATCGAGCGGTTAGTTAAGATAGAAAGCGTTTGAGGTAGCGGCTGTATGTTTGTGACAAGTGAAATTAACCGTGTGCCTCCGTCCAACGTGCCTTTCGGCGGGTTGCTCGGCAGGGGCGTATGGTCAGCGGTTCAGCAACTGTTACCGCGGGACGTCCTGATTCTCAGGGTGTCGCGGGCGCGCTCGCGGGCCGTCCCGACGATCGTGATGCTGGACCTGCCCGCGACCGCTGCGACGCTCGAACAGTTCGTCGGAGGGGATGTCGTCCTGCGTGACGCGGCCGTACTGAGCACGAGGCTCGCACGGGAGGTCGAACAGTGGACACTCGAACCGCTTTGCGAAATCCGGGTGGGGGCGACCGAGTACGAACATCGTGGAACGGGCAAGCAGTTGCTCACGGTGACCCGGTTCACGACGGCAGCGGGGCGCACCTTGTCGGTGCCGTACGCCTTGGCGACGCAGCCCGCGCGTGGCAGGCGGCTCTGGCGCGCGAAGGCGCCGGCCGCACCGGCCCGCGCCTGATCCTCGCAGTGGATGCGCGTCCGGACGTGGCTTCGGGCATTGCCATTGAGGAGCCGGGCATGCGACCGCGCTTGCGGGGAGACGCAACGTAGGGAAGCGGGCTGGCGATGATAATCCGCCTTATCGCGGCCAGCGCACCACCGGCGCATCGGCTGCGGCTTCAGAAAGGGATCGGTATGAGCAGACACAGGCGGGCGATCGAGCTTCCGGACGAAACCTCCGAAGCGCTGCGCGCGCGGCTGCGGCGCTTCGTGCGTGCGACCCGCGACGACGTAACCGGGGCCGTGCCGATCCCGTTTCCCGCACACGTGACGGTGCTCGCCGGGCCGCTGCGGCGGATCCGCGGCGCGCGCGAACACCGCATGATGCCGGGGCCGGAGGTGCGGGCTGGGTCAGACGCGCGCAGGGATGATGGCGACCAAGCCTGATCAGCCCCGGGCGGGTTCGCGCTGGATGACACGGGGCGAGCCGACGGCAACATGACGAAGTAGCGGACATGACGGATACGCACTTTCACGGCGCATTGCGCTGGCCACTGCCGGTTGAACCCGAGCCGCAGGCCGGCTGGAACAACCGGTATTTCCTCGACACGGAATTCACCGACTTCCGGCAGTGCCAGCTGCTCAGTCTCGCCCTCGTGGGCGAGAACGGGTACGAGTTCTACGGCGAGCGGACCGATTTCGATCCGGCGTGGTGCAGCGACTTTGTCCGCGCCGTGGTACTGCCGCAGCTCGGCCAGTCCGAGGGGCGCGCGATGCCGTTTGCAGCGCTGCGCGAGGCACTGCGCGCATGGCTCATGGCGGTGCCGGGCGACTCCGGGCCGGTGCTGTGCTACGACTACGAGACGGACCTGGCCCTGTTGCGGTTCCTGCTGGGCGGCCCGCTGCCGCGTGGCTGGCGGATCGAGAACATCGCGGGCACGCGCAACCCGGAGCGACGCGCCGCCTACTACGCGCGCCACGGCGGCGAGCACCATGCGCTGCATGACGCACGCGCCAATGCCTATGCGTGTACCGGTTGAAGCCGGGCGGCTGCCGGCCGGGCCGTCGGCCGGTCCGCGGACGTGCGGACGCATTTCTTCGCTCAGACAGAAACAGCCTCACGAAGGGGATCAGGATGGCCGGGATGCGTGTGTGGATTCCACGATCCGACGTACCGCGGATTTCACAGCGCCTGCGGGACCGACGCAAGGCGTCAGCGATGACACAGGGCGATCTCGCGGTCAGGGTGGGAGTGGCAAGAGTGACCCTGGTGCGCAGGGAGAAGGGAAGGTGGCCGCGCACCGTCGCAGCCGCCACCGTGAACGCGCTGGAGGCGGCCCTGCAGGTGCCGCCGGGTTGGCTGCTCGGTCCCGGGACGCAACCGTTGCCGGACCCCGGGTCGCCTGCGGCGGATGCCGCCGCCCGCGCAGACGGCGATCCCCAGTCACGGATCCCCGCCGCCCGGTGCCGCGAGATCGGCCCCCACGCCCGGCGGCTGCGCAGTGAACTGGGCCTGTGCGTTGCGGAGGTGGCGCGCGCCTGCCATGTGTCCCGTCCCACGCTGTTGCAGTGGGAACAGGGGACGTTTCCGAAGGCGCTCACCGTGGCGCGCCTTCGCACCTGGGAGCGCGCCCTGCTGCTCGCGCCCGGGCAACTGCTGGCGCCGCCGGCGTCGCATCCCGGGGTAGAGGATGGCCGCTGGCGCGTGACGATCGGCACTGAAACGCTCGAGGCTGCCATCCATCGCGTCGCGGCGTGCGTCGCCACCCGCGGACGCAACCTGCTCCAACCGGAGCAGCCGCTCGATGCAACGGCCGCGCGCGATGCCGACCTGCTGGCCCACCGCTATGGGGTGGGCGCGCATCGGCGGCCACTGGTCGACGTGGCCGTCTCATACGGGATCGATCCGTCGCACGCACGCAAGACGGTGGCGCGCATGGTCGCGCGCGCAGCCGGGTTCGCCTTCAGGATTCCGGTGCTGGATGACATGCTGGCGGTGGGCGCGGCGGGCTTTTCGTTTACGACCGCCGTAGCCGATGGCCGCATGCGTGACCTGCTGGGGCCGCCGCTGTCCATGGAGCACGCTGCGGCATTCGCCGGCGAAATACTGTCCCGGCGGATCACCGGTGCGAATCCTGGCAAGGCGGTGGCCGGCACCCGCAGGCCGGCTAAAGCGGCGAACCTTTCGCTGGCCGCGGACGTCGTCTGTATTGCGATGGAACATCGCCTCGACAGGTCGTAAGCGGCCCAACGGGGCGTACGCAGCGTCGCGCCCGGGCGGCAGGGCGGGGTATCGCGGAATGAGCACGGGAAAGCCATCGAAGGCGACAACGCCTGCGTGGCGCAGCAGGGGCTTCCACTCGATGGGTACTGGAAGTTCTGACGGGGCGTTCTGCTGTCCGGGCGGAGCCACCGGGACGGCCTGATTTGCTGGGGGGGCAGGCGATCGCGGCGCAGGTTCGGGACCTCGACCCGATGCGCGTCCGCGCAACTGCGGTACCGGATGACAAGATCACAAGGCGAATGCTCCGGATCACCATTGAATTGCTGCCCGGTGGACGGGAAGACGGAAAGCGGGTCATCGCGACGGCGGACATCGCGCGCGTGAGTTCCGGGGCTCTTGCAGATTACAGGGTGGCCCTGGACGATGCGGTGCTCCGGCAGGTTGGCGCGCGGGCCACGGTGCGCGGCTATCCGAGATGGGCGGGCAGCGTATGGGATCTCGTTGCGCGCTGTGTTGCCGCTGCGCTGAATCAGGGCCGCGAAGCCCTGCCACCGCGCCCCGCGCCACCGCAGGTGACGGTTCACGTGAATGGCGCAGGCTACCGTTACGTGCGTCTGGATAAGATTCCGGAGCCGGCCAGAACGTACTTCGACAGGAAACTGGCCGGTTCGGGCATTCCTGACCACGGCTCTGCTTTCGCGCACGACTGGTTCGACTTTCTCAACGGCCAGCGCTGATGCCAGAGCGGTGCGCCGTGCCTTGTAGCAAGTTGCAGCCTCGCACAACATGTCGATCAGATCGAACCAGCCGTCGCCGCACTCGAAACCCGACAGGGAGAAAACCGTTGGGACGGTATCCAGATCATCAGCGACTGTCGGGTTGACGTCGAAGATGAGCGGGTATTTTGCCCGCAGGATGCCTGACAGTTCCTCACGCACCGTTCTCTCGCTCCCATTCCTGTACCGCCATTGCAGCAACGGGATCGATTGTCCCACAGTGAAAGGCTCTCCGGAACCCGAGTGCGGTGCACGGTCAGTGACGAGCGATGATGGCGTTCTGGAATGTGCTGTAAATTTTATAAGCGTCAGGCAGCACGGCCGCCCGGCCAACCTGCTTCTCGCCATACACCCTATACGCCGGGCATCGGAGATTGCGACAATGGCGCTCCGTGGAGCATATTGCGGTTATCGACTCGAGTCTGTCATGGCCGCATTCAGATCGGCTGCTCCATCGGGAAGAAGGAATAAGGCCGGCGCACCTCGAGAACATTTCTGGCCAACCGGGATCGCATGATGAACAGTGAAATGAGAGGCGGCTGTCAGTGACGCTGCGGACCGCATCCAGTATCTGCAGCGATTGGCCGCCGACAATCAGGGCGTCGGCGAAACGCTCGCAAAAGGGACAGGGATTCATGAGTACCAGGAACCACATCAGGTATCAGGCGAAAGAGGGTGATCAGCCCGGCTGGGATCTCTACACCGAGATTCTTGAGCCGGACGACGTCGTGTATCTCGAGCTCAACGGAGTAGCCGCTGAAGTCACGATGCTCGGGAACACGGAGCGCGGCCCGGGCACGGTGCTGTTGCGCCTGCCGGTCGACACTGCGAAGCAGCTTGGTGTCGTGCCGCCGGACTGGGAAAATTCGGACTGGGGAAAAGGATAGGTCATGCGCGAATACCGGGACAGGACGGTGCAGGAGGTCGCGGCCTGCACATGCGACCGCTGCGGCCGGCGCATGACGCCCGTTGACGATCAGGGGGAGTGGTACGAAAAGATGTCGCTCGATTGGCGTGGCGGCTTTGGCTCGATTTTCGGCGACGGCGCCCATGTGAGCCTTGACCTTTGCCAGCAGTGTGTCCGCGATACGCTGGGGCGTTGGCTTCGCGTCGATCCGCCGTCCGGACCGGATGGCTCAATGCAAGCCCTGAAGGGCGTCGTGCCCCGACCCAATGTACCGGTATCTGTCGACAGGATGAATCCCGGGGAATTTCACGAGCGCGACTAGAGGGCTTACCGCCCCATGCGGCTCCGCGCGTCGCTCAGACTGCCGATCATGGATTGCCGTTTCTCACGGGGCATCCCGAACTCACCGTCGCGACACTCAGGCGGCTCGTTACCTTCGGTTGAACAGGTTAGCCTTCTCGCTGAACGAGTCTTGTCGACCGCATCGCCGCCGGTGCGACGTTGGGAGTTCAAGCGCAGATAACAAGATGGACCGGTCGTTCATGACGGCGCCTCAGAGGCAGCAGCTCGGCCACAGCTGTCGTTCGCGTGTCGACGCGGACGTGCCTGCTTACCGCTGCTCACCGGTCGTTCATCGAGGAGCGGCGGCGAACAGCCGCTACCGAGTTCAACGAACGCGTACTTTCGACCCCGAGCGGTCATCCAGATTTCTACAAAGCAGCCCGTCAGGTCTGCGATCCGAGGATCGCCTTCGGCGGATAGCTCGCTAGCACGACAGAAGTGGTCACGGGCCCGAATCTGGCAAGCGCGTCGATTGCGGTTTCGAGCTGGGCCATCTCTTCAACCACAATCCGAACGATGAAGCAGTCTTCACCAGTGATCCGGTGCGCCTCGACGATCTCAGGCATTGCTTCGAAGGCGCTCAGGCAACGCTTAATCTCAGCGTGGGTGGTGCGGATTCGCACGATCGCCGCAATGCCCCGACCGACGAGGCCGGGATTTATCCGCGCCGAGTAGCCCTCGATGACTCCCCGCTCCTCGAGGCTCCTGATGCGGGCGGTGACCGCCGGCTGGGAAAGCCCGATCTGCTTCCCAAGTTCCGTGTTGGTGACACGTGCAGTGCGCTGAAGCACCTCCAGAATCCGCCAGTCGAGCCTGTCCAACATTGCCGGCTTAGTTTTCATTTGTGAGCACCCTCAAGCTCCGTCAATTCATTTGTGTATGACCATCAATGCATTTGTTTTGCGATGTTGCCTGAATTCGCGAGCTTTTACACTGGAGGCTCATTCACCCATGGAGATCTGGTAGATGGATTACCCCGTTTTTGTTGTTCCTGGCATCGGCAGCTCCGGTCCATTGCACTGGCAGAGCGTATGGCAAGCCGCGTATCCGGATTGGCAACGCCTCGCAGTCGCGGACTGGGATTACGTCGTCTGCAATGACTGGGTATCGGCGCTAGAAGGGCAGCTAGCGGCAAACGCGAGGGAAACTGTCATAGTGGCGCACAGCCTCGGATGTCTGGCCGTGGTCCATTGGGCTGCCCGGTATGCGCGGACGATTCGCGGCGCACTGCTCGTGGCCGTGCCGGACCCGGCATCGCCGGCATTTCCCCGCGTAGCCACGAGCGGGTTCGCGCCTTTGCCATCCGAGCGGTTGCCATTTCCGACCACCGTCGTATCCAGCATCAACGACCCGTATGGCAGTGTGGACCACGCACGCGCCTGCGCAACGGCATGGGGCAGCGAACTCGTCGAAGTTGGAGCAAAGGGACATCTCAACGCGGACAGCAACCTGGGCGATTGGCCCGAAGGTTTTCAATTGCTGATGAAGATGAACGACGGTTGATCCGGTTCCCAACCGCCAGCGTCCCCACTCCAGCGTGCGAAGTCGGATCGCTTACGGATCGCAACTGCCGCTGGTGGAATAGTTCTTCACTGAGCGACAATGGAAACACCCACTCAGATTCGGGATTATCGCCGCTGATTTATTTTTCCCGTGCAATAATCTTCATTCTCATGTGACTGGCGCATATAGATAGGGCACTATCGGGGAACATGGGGTCTTTGGCCGCCGCGCGCCTGGGCATCACCTACCATTTTTGGAGAGGGTTATGCCTGATTTCGCAAATCTGTTCATGTTCGGTCTTGTAGCGTTGGGAATGGTTTTAACGCCTGGACCAAACATGATCTATCTGATTTCGCGTTCAATTTGCCAAGGCAGACGCGCAGGCCTCATTTCGTTGGGAGGCGTTGCTCTGGGCTTTGTGTTCTACATGCTCTGCGCGGCATTCGGGATTACGGCTTTCATATTTGCGGTACCTTACGCATACGACACGCTTCGCTTTGGCGGGGCTTTGTACCTTCTATATCTTGCCTGGCAAGCGGTTAAGCCTGGCGGACGGTCCGCGTTCGCAGTGCGCGACCTACCGGTCGATACCCCGAGAAAGCTCTTTGGCATGGGGTTTATCACTAACCTGGCGAATCCCAAAATCGCCGTCATGTATCTGTCGCTGCTTCCCCAATTTATTACGCCGGGGCATGGCAGTGTTCTCACCCAATCGCTGGCGCTCGGCAGCGTTCAGATTTCGATCAGCCTCGCTGTGAATGCGATTATCGCCGTGATGGCCGGATCGATATCTACCTTCCTGTCTGGACGCCCACTGTGGCTTATTGCGCAACGTTGGATGATGGGGAGCGTTTTGACAGGTCTGGCGGTTCGCATGGCGTATGAATCCAGGAAATAGTGGCTTATTACCGATACCTTGGTGGAACTGAAGCACATTCCATTGGGTTCGACGGGAACATTGCGCCTCAACGTGCCGCGCCCGCGGCACGGTTTCGACAAGTGCCCATCCTCAGGCGATTCGTTCAACCCGTTCCGGCATCCATCGGAATCGTCACCGACGATCGTTTGTCGAAATCGGTGTGCCGTTTGTACTCGCCGATTGTCAGCAATCTAGGCCATAGGGACGAATGTCTCAAACTGGCCGATAGCGCCAGTTCGATGAACGTTCTATAGAGCGGCCGCCGGAATTTTCAACGAACGCATTCCGGCGGTTGCCGTGAATGCGTACTCTCGGCCAATTGTTGCCGTTCGCAAAAGGTATAAAGCCGCCATTCCAACGGCCGATTCACCTCGATAGCGGTCCTTTCGATCAAGCCCAGGATCGACGCGATGGGCCAAATCCGGAAATGGCCACCCCACCTCTTTTTATCAGCTCGTCGGCGGGCACGAGTAGACTGGTCAATTGGGGCAATGTTTGGATATGATGACTTGCTGCCTGCGCACGGTGCATGACAATTGCAAATTGCTCGAAGAGCAGGGAGGAATGTCCATGTTTCGTAAACTCGTGATTGGCGCGCTATGCGCCATGGCTGCCTTGTTCTCGACTATGGCATTCGCGCAAGGTACTGCGGCGGACGCTAAGGCCATGCTTGAAAAGACGGTTGCGGCCATCAAAGCCGATAAGGCCGAGACGCTCGACCAGATCAACAAGGGCGAAAACGGCTTCCTTGTTGGCGACCTCTATCCGTTCTGCTTCAATCTCAGCGACGGACTCCTCGTCGCGATCGGCAATCCCAACGTTAAGGGGTTGCTCGGCAAGGATGCGAGGACATTTAAGGACCCTACGGGCGACGTGTATGGCCCAAGGCTCTATGACGCGGCCAAAGAGGGCCAGGTCAATGAGGTCAGCTACATGTCTCCCAAGGCCGGCGCTGACAAGACGTGGGTGCCGAAGGCGAGCTTCGTTACCGCGGTCGCCGGCCTGGGATGCGGCGTCGGTTACTACAAGTAGTCCGGCCAAACCAACCGTCATATGGGCGCCGAACTCCGACGCCCACACAATGCTATTTTCTCGCGTGACCGGTCAGTTCTGATGCCCTTCACTCCGCATGTGCGGTTTGCCATCGAGGCTGGTCAGTCAGTTTTGATATCCGCCTCGGGTCATTCGCGTCGATGTTGTCGTGTCTGCTACCTTGTTCGCTATCCACAAGAACCGGTGCACGTGGCAAGCCTGCCCGGATGACCGGATCCCTCTGTTAGCTGCCCTTGGATGCTCGGCCACGCGATCGGCGCGAATGGGTCGATCTGCGACGGACGACTAGACCCGCCGGTAGCCAAAGCCGTCTTCCCCTAAAAGGGTTTTCACGTCTCGCCCTTGCGTGAAGCGCCGCAGCAGAACCCGTTTTGCAACTGGCTATTGCCCCGTGCTCATTGAGTGACCTCCCGTCCCCGGCAGTCTGAGAAGTACATGCGTTTCCGTACCTTTCACTAACCTCAGACGATACAGTGGCGCCGTCCACAATGGCGGCGTTCCTCCATTGACGAAGGAGCATGCTGCGGCCCGCTAACCAGAATCCTTTGTCGTAGAATTATTGACGGGAGGCAACATGAATCGCGAACTGGTCGTCGGGCTACTGTGCGGCGCACTGCTTGCCGGTTGCGTGTCCGCCGGTGTCGAGGTGCGGCCCGAACAGATGGCGAATTTCAGGCACGGCGTGACAACACTGCAAGACGTGGTAACCGCGCTCGGCCCTGCGTCAGTAGAGACCGCGTTGGACGACGGCTCGACGCTGCTCGTCTACACCTACGTGACGTCGCGCCCCCACCCCGAAAGCTATATTCCGTTCATCGGCTCGCTGGTTGGCGGCGCCGACACGCACTCGTCTGCGGCCGTGTTTCTGTTCGATCCGCACGGCATCCTCAAGAGCGCAAACACCACGGCCTCGAACGTCGGTACAGGCGTGAGCAGTGGTTCCCACACGGAGCAAGGCAGTGCGCCTGTGCAAGGCTCCGAACCGCACGTTGTTATCAAGAGCGTCCAGCCGCCCGCCGTCCAAAGCGTCGAGCCGATTCCGGAAGAAGACAGCGAGCCAGCGCCGCAAATACCCGTTGAACCTCCACCAGAAAATAGTGTTCAGCCGGCTCCCGTCGAATAGCGGGACACTTCGCTATCTCGGCGAAGGCCTGCGGATCCAACCGGTCGATGCAACCGGTCGATGCAGCAAACTGACGAAATCGTTCGAGAGGCGTTTCATGGTCGAGGGCTTCCTCGGACGCTCGCTTAAAAGCTCGGCGGGACTGCGGTCAGCTGAGCCGACTAGAATGAATATTTAGCCACGACCCGAACGGGACCAGCCATGGACCTTCCCTGGGTCCAGCGAGCACGGAAACGAACAGCCTGGCCAAGCCGGATCGGTGTGTGCATCGCGCTTCTGTCGCCGCTAGTCCTCCTTGCTCAGGACGAAGGGCCGGGTATCGCCTTTTCCGTGGCCGAGCCCGGCGCACCGCAACCGGCGGCATGGAAGAATCTGCCGGTCGTGAGCGGAAAAGCGATGACGCAATACACGCTTGTACGCGACGACCGTACAACCGTCCTGCAGGCGGACGCAACCCATTCCGCTTCGGCCCTGATGCATGAGGGTAATATCGACCTGACCCGCACACCCGTCGTGGCATGGCGCTGGAAAGCAGAAGGGTCAATCGAGGGGGCCGACAACAGCGTGGGATCGAAGGAAGATGCGCCGGCGCGACTGGTGTTCTTCTTTGATGGTGACAAATCCAAACTGTCGCTTATCGATCGGGCAGGCATGAACCTGGCAAAGCACCTGAGTGGGCAGGAACTGCCCTATGCCACGCTGATGTATATCTGGGTCGACCACAGCCGCGCCAGGCAGTGTCATTGCCAATCCCCATACCGGTCGCGTACAGATGATCGTAGTCTCCGGTCAGCCTGGCGATGCCGGTAAATGGCAAATCCTGCGCCGCAATATCGTGCAAGACTATGAGAAGGTCTTTCACGAGACGCCTGGACGGATTACCGCTTACGGCCTGCTGACCGACACCGACAATACGGGTAGCACGACTCGCGCATGGTACGGAGACGTTCAGTTCCGGGCCGGGCCATGACAACGTACCGTCGCCGGGCGACACGCCGTGAGAACTCGGTGCCAATCCTGCGGTTACGGAGCAAATTGATCCTGCAGGCTATCGGCCTTGCTGACGGCTAGATAATGCCGACAATGAAGCGACTACCGGACTGCTGCCCCGAGAAGCACGCTTGGACGACCGGAACACTTGTTTACCTGCCCTTGAATTCCTGAGAGCGCGAGCGGCGGCAGTGGGTCGAGAGTGTGAGTTCGCTGATGCGGAAAGCTGCCGTAGGGTTGCTCGATGCTGCCACCGTCAGGAGTCCGCCATATTGCCGACGTAGAACCCAGAGCGCGCCAATGTCGGCATTGGCCGATCGGACTAAACCGCTCGCGCGGTAGGGGGCTGCGGCCCGTCTCTGGCGGCGAATGGGAGGCCAGTGGTGCCGGCGCTTATGTTGGTGGTTGAGGCAATCCGCCTCGTCCTCCAGCAGGAGTCCCATCATGACCTCCTCCGATCCGGGCATCAGCCCGCTGCGCCGCCGTATGCTTGAGGACTTGCGCATGCGCAAGTTCGCACCCAAGACCCAGGCCGCCTACCTGCGTGCCGTACGTCAGTTCGCCCGATACCTCGGGCGTTTACCCGATAGCGCCACTGTCGAGGACCTCCGGGACTACCAGCTGCATCTGGTCGATCACGGCGCGTCGCCGGTGTCGCTGAACGCCGCGATCAGCGGTCTGAAGTTCTTCTTCGAAGTCACGCTCGGCCGGCCTGAGCTGATGGCGCGGATGCAGCCGGTACGCGTGCCTCGCACGCTCCCGGTTGTGCTCAGCCCCGAGGAGGTGCGCCGGCTCATCGCGGCAGCCGGAAACCTCAAGCATCAGACCGCGCTGTCGGTCGCCTATGGCGCCGGGCTGCGTGCGAGCGAAGTGGTCGCGCTCAGGGTCAGCGACATCGACAGCCAGCGCATGACCCTGCGCATCGAGCAGGGCAAGGGCCGCCGTGACCGCTACGCGATGCTCTCGCCGGTCCTGCTCGAACGTCTGCGCGTCTGGTGGCGCGTTGCCCGTGCCCAGGGCTGCATGCTCGATGGCGGGTGGCTCTTTCCGGGCCTCGATCCGATCGACCCGCTCAGCACGCGGCAACTGACCCGCGCCATCCATGCGGCCGCCGAGACCGCAAACATCGACAAGCGCGTATCCATGCACACGCTGAGGCATTCCTTTGCCACGCACCTGCTGGAACAGAAGGAGGATATCCGCGTGATCCAGGTGCTCCTTGGACACAGGCAGATCGAGACCACCACGCTCTATACCCAGGTTGCCACTGACCTCCTGCGCAAGTTGATCAGTCCGCTGGACCGCCTGCCCGCCGGCTAGCCCGGTCGCACGCGGAGCACCCCGTGCTGGAGGTCGCGGATATCTTCCGCGCCTGCGGGCCGGCGTGGCGGCGCACGGTAGCGCTGAGCCTGGGGCAGCTGAAGGTCATGTCGGCCATCGAACAGTGCCGCAGCGCGGCGCTGGGGGGCATGTGCTGCGCTGCGCCGGCTGCGACCGGATCGAGGTTGCCTACAACTCCTGCCGCAACCGTCATTGCCCGAAGTGCCAGGGCAGTGCTGCGCATCGCTGGCTCCAGGCACGCCAGGCCGATCTGCTTCCGGTCGGGTACTACCATGTCGTCTTCACGCTGCCCGCGCCCATCAGTGCCATCGCCTGGTACAACAAGGCCGTCATCTACGGGCTGCTGTTCGATATCGCCGCCGAAACGCTACGCACCATTGCCGCTGATCCGAAGCACCTCGGCGCCCAGATCGGCGCGACGCTCGTGCTGCACACCTGGGGCTCGGCACTCACGCATCATCCGCACGTACACGGTATCGTCCCCGGCGGTGGGCTGTCGCCCGATGGTCAGCGGTGGATCGCATGCCGGCCCGGCTTCTTCCTGCCGGTACGTGTGCTCTCGCGCCTGTTCCGCAGGCGCTTCCTCGAAGCGCTCACGGACGCGCACCGGCACGGCCACCTGCAGTTCTTCGGCCAGTACGCTGAACTTGCCGACCCAGCTGTCTTTGACGTGTGGCTTGCGCCGCTGCGTGCCTGCGAATGGGTCGTCTACGCAAAGCGTCCCTTTGCAGGACCCGAAGCAGTGCTCGCGTACCTGTCGCGCTATACGCACCGCGTCGCGATCTCCAGCCAGCGCCTGCTTGCATTCGATGAATGCGGCGTAACCTTCCGCTGGAAGGACTACCGTGCGAAGGGGCACACCCGCTACAAGACCATGACCCTCGAAGCCGGCGAGTTCATGCGCCGCTTCCTGCTCCATGTGCTGCCCGGTGGCTTCCATCGTATCCGTCACTACGGACTGCTCGCCAACCCGGTGCGCCGCGCCAGTCTCGCGAAGGTCCGCGAACTGCTGCACGTCGCGACCGACGTCAACACATCAGCTCACGAAACCGTCATCGAAACGCGCCCCGCCTTCATCTGCCGGCACTGCGGCGCGCCGATGATCGTCATCGATATCCTTGCGCGCACTGCACCGATCCGCGCACCACCCACGCGCTGGGGCGAGATATGAGCGTCACTGTTCCAGGACGAACAACCCGACCCTCGGCTTTGCGGCAACGCGGCCCACGAGCAGACCCTTGCGTCTGTCGCTTCGCACAGGCCCTTGCAGGTCCGTTCCGCCATCACGATGGCGCCACTGCACCGCTTCGGCACAACCTCAGCCCTCAGCCGGCCTCCCGCCTGACCACGCATCCCGCAACACCGCTCGCCATCCCGGGCAATCAATCGCCATAGCCCCGAAGACTCCATTGCATCAGAGCACTCCGCGGTTTCCTCCCTTCAGGTTTATTCAACGCCTGCCCGCACGCGCCGGCGCGCACCCCGAGTCCACGGACATGGGCAGGCATCGAACAAACCTCAAGACTATGCGACGTGCATCGTCGGCAATCGAACGGCTGTTGTCAGGTGCGGCCGACGTTCAAATGTGCCGCTGAGAGCGCGGTTGAACGGCTGGTCCTGGTCGAACCCGGTCCGATAGATGAATTGAGAACCGCTTGCCGGCCCGCAGCGGATAATCGTCGCAAGTCGACCCATTGCCATCGGTCGCGTGACTGAAGATCCAGGGGCAGCTAACAAAAGGGGTTCGGCCATTCGCGTCGGCTACCCCGGTGCAGCAGTTTCGCCCTTTCCTACGTTCATTGTCGCAACTTTGAAGGGCCGTTCGGTCGAACCGGTCATTCGAACGCCATCTAACGAAGGCCTCTGACGCGTAGTTTTGATCGGCTATCAGAGCAGCCCCGGCAGATGCGACCTGAATGCGTCTCCGCACGACATGACCAAGTCGAAATCCACGCCCACCGGTCCATGAGCTTCTGGCCGCTATGACTCGGATCGCCATCGTCAGTAATTCGGGCGTCGGGCAGTTTCATATCGACTTGTCGGACGGAGACAGACTACGCGAACAGCCCGATGCAGCGCAAAAGACATCTAGCGCGTCCACGGCGCGTCGTGCGCTTCGTGCGTCTTGCGGTACTTGCCGCGTGCGGCCTGCAAAACCGCCTTGTCCACCGCGCCTTCATCCACCAGCGTCTTCAGCGCCGCGATGACGATCGACACGCGATCCACTTCGAAGAACTCGCGCAACGACTGACGCGTATCGCTGCGCCCGAACCCGTCGGTGCCGAGCGTGACATAGCGGCGCGGCACGTATGCGCGAATCAGCTCCGGCACCGCGCGCACGTAGTCCGTCGCGGCGATCACGGGACCGCATGATTCCTCCAGCGCGCGCGTGACGAATGGCGTCGGCGCATCGTCGTCGCTCAGAGGTGCGAGACGCTCGGATGCCGCGCCATCGCGATGCAGCTCCGTATAGCTCGTCACGCTCCACACGGCGGCATCGATGTTCCAGTCGTTCTTCAGCATCGCGCGCGCGGCGATCGCTTCGTTGAGGATCGCCCCCGAGCCGAGCAGTTGCACTTGCGCCTCGTCACCGGATGCATCGCCGATGGGATAGATGCCGCGCAGAATGCCTTCGCGCGTTTGCGCATCCAGTGAGCCATTCGGCGCAGACGGCTGCGCGTAGTTCTCGTTGGTCACGGTGACGTAGTAGAACACGTCGCGCTGGCGCTCGAGCATCTCCTGCATGCCTTCATCGACGATCGCCGCGACTTCGTATGCGAACGCGGGATCGTAAGCGCGGCAGTTCGGAATCGTCGACGCGACGAGATGGCTCGTGCCGTCCTGGTGCTGCAAGCCCTCGCCGCCGAGCGTCGTGCGCCCCGACGTCGCGCCGATGAGAAAACCGCGCGAGCGTTGATCGGCCGCCGCGAAAATCAGATCGCCGATGCGCTGGAAGCCGAACATCGAGTAGTAGATATAGAACGGCAGCATCGGCAGGTCGTGCACGCTGTAGGACGTCGCCGCAGCGATCCACGAGGACACCGCGCCCGCCTCCGAAATGCCTTCTTCCAGAATCTGTCCGCGCGTGTCCTCTCGGTAATAGAGCATCGAGCCCATGTCCTCCGGCTCGTACAACTGGCCGAGCGGCGAGTAGATGCCCACCTGCCTGAAGAGATTGGCCATGCCGAAGGTGCGCGCCTCGTCCGCGACCACGGGCACGATCCGGGATCCGAGCGTCGCGTCCTTCAGCAGGCTGCCGAGCATGCGCACGAAGGCCATCGTCGTGGACATTTCCTTGCCGGATGCATCCAGCGCGAACTGGCCCCACGTAGTCAGCGCGGGTGGCGTGATGCCTTGCGATGCCTTCGCGCGACGGCGCGGCAGAAAACCGCCCAGCGCCGCACGGCGTTCGTGGAGATAGCGCATATCGGGCGCGTCGTCGGCGGGCTTGCAGAACTTCAACTGCTCGACGTCTTCATCCGACAGCGGCAGGCGGAAGCGATCGCGGAACGCCTTGAGATCGTCGAGATCGAGCTTTTTCTGCTGATGCGTCGTCATGCGGCCCTGACCCGCCGCGCCCATGCCGAAGCCCTTCATCGTCTTGGCGAGGATCACAGTCGGCCGGCCCTTGTGCGCGAGCGCCTTCGCATAGGCTGCATGCAGCTTGCGCACGTCGTGGCCGCCACGGCGCAGGCGGTCGATGTCTTCATCCGACATGTGCGCCACGAGCGCGGCCAGCTCCGGATTCTGGCCGAAGAAGCGTTCGCGGTTGTAGCGGCCGTCGTTGGCCGAGAAGGTCTGGAATTGCCCGTCGACGGTATGCGCGAACGCGCGCAGCAAGGCATTGGCGTGGTCGCGCGCAAACAGTGCGTCCCAGTCCGAGCCCCACAGCACCTTGATGACGTTCCAGCCCGCCCCCGTAAATTGCGCTTCCAGTTCGTCGACGATGCGCCCGTTGCTGCGCACGGGGCCATCCAGCCGCTGCAGATTGCAGTTGATGACGAACACCAGGTTGTCGAGTTGCTCGCGGGCCGCGAGCGACAGCGCGCCGATCGACTCGGGCTCGTCCATCTCGCCGTCGCCGAAGAAGCCCCACACCTTGCGGCCTTCCGTGCGCAGCAGATTGCGGTTCTGCAGATAGCGCATGAAGCGCGCCTGATAAATCGAGTTGATCGGGCCGATGCCCATCGAACCCGTCGGGAATTGCCAGAAGTCGGGCATCAGCCACGGATGCGGATACGAGCACAAGCCCGGCCCCGCGATCTCGCGACGATAGTGGCGCAAATGCTCTTCATCGAGAAAACCTTCGAGAAACGCGCGCGCATACACGCCCGGCGACGAATGCGGCTGAAAGTAGACGATATCACCGCCGTTATTCGCATCCGCCGCGCGAAAGAAATGATTGAAGCCGACCTCGAACAGATCCGCCGCCGACGCATAGCTCGCGATATGGCCGCCCAGTTCGCCGTAGGCGCGGTTCGCGCGCACGACCATCGCGAGCGCGTTCCAGCGCAACACGGCGGCGAGCTTTTCCTCGATGTCGAGATTGCCCGGATAAGGCGGCTGCTGCGCGAGGGGAATCGTGTTCGCGTAAGGCGTCGCGCGCGCCCGCGTCGATTCGACGCCCACCGAGAGCGCGTGCTCGGCGAGCCGGTCGAACAGATACTGTGCCCGCTCGCGGCCGACGTGCGAGACGACTCCATCGAGCGCCTCCAGCCATTCGGCGGTTTCGCCGGGGTCGACGTCCTCCCTTCCCTTGGCTATGGAAAGAAGCTGGCTCGTTTCGCTCGATAAGTCAGTCATGACGCGACTCCGCATTGACTATAAATTTGTTCAAGACTTGAATTCCTGTTTCCCCGTGATGTTCGCAAGCGCTTGGTCGTGCGAATGTCGCACAAGACATCCGTCCCACTCGCATGGAGATACACCGACAAAATCGTACCGAACGCGGCAGCGCAGCATCCCGCCGGCTACCCGCCCTTGTTCTCGGCCAGCGCGAGTCGCGAGCACACGGACACGGCCACATACCTTTTGTAAGGAGGCGTTGACAGGCGCAGACGAGCCGGTCGTGCGCAGCCGACCGCGGCGCTCCCGCTGCGTCATTTGGCTCTTCATCCGTTTCAGGCACTCAATGCTGCATGATCTTGCTTAGGAAGTCCTTCGTGCGGGGCCGTCGCGCGGTTGGATTGCCGAAGAATTCATCGCGTGTACAGTCTTCGAGAATGCGTCCGCCGACATCGATGAAGACGATGCGGCTTCCAACGCGCGCTGCGAATCCCATCTCATGCGTCACGCACATCATTGTCATGCCATCTTTCGCGAGCGTCGTCATCACGTCGAGTACTTCGCCGACCATTTCAGGATCGAGCGCCGATGTCGGTTCATCGAACAACATGACGATTGGATCCATCGACAACGCTCGCGCGATAGCTACACGTTGCTGCTGACCTCCCGACAATGTGCCGGGATACCTGTCCTTGTGCGCCATCAGGCCGACGCGATCGAGCATCTTCAGGCCCCGCGTTTGGGCTTCCTCGCGGCTGCGTCCGAGCACCTTCATCTGCGCGAGCGTCAGATTGTCGGTGACGCTCAGATGCGGAAACAACTCGAAATGCTGAAAAACCATGCCGACGCGGCTGCGTAGCTTCGGCAGGTTCGTGCCCGGAGCGTTGACGTGCGTCCCATTGATATAAATATCGCCCTTCTGAATCGGCTCGAGAGCGTTGATCGTTTTGATCAGCGTGGATTTTCCCGACCCTGACGGCCCGCATACGACAACGACATCGCCGTTCGAGATCGACAGGGAACAGCCATCGAGCACCTGAATCGGACCATACCATTTCGAGACATCGCGCATTTCGATCATGGGCTTCATCTGGCTCATGGAACTCCTTCAACGAATGATCTGGACTCTCTTCTGCACGCGCCGCACCGCTGTGGACAAGCTCATGCAGACGAGGAAGTACACAACGGCGGCAAGCAGATAAGCTTCCACCGGACGGCCGACGTTTTTTCCGGCGGTTTCGAACCCCTTCAGCAGGTCATACGCGCCAATGGCATAGACCAGCGACGTGTCCTGAAACAGTATGACCACCTGGGTTAGAAAGACGGGCAGCATGTTGCGGAACGCCTGCGGCAACACGACAAATCGCATGTTCTGCCCGTATGTCATGCCGAGCGCGAAGCCCGCATTGAACTGACCGCGCGATATCGCCTGAACGCCAGCACGAACGATTTCGGAAAAATAAGCCGCCTCGAACGCGATGAACGTTACGATCGCAGACATCTCCGCGCCGACTGGCCTGCCCGTCACGAACGGAATGATGAGGAAGAACCACAGCAGCACCATGACCAGCGGCACGGAGCGCATGATGTTCACGTAAATGGCAACCGGCCGTTCAAACGTGGGTTTGCCGAGCATTCGCACCAGCGCCAGTGCCGTACCGAAGCCGATCCCGCCGAGCGTCGCGACGATGGTCAGCCACACGCTGTAGCCCAGGCCCTTCACGACGAAGGGCGCGATGACATCCCAGTGGAAAAAATCGAAGTCGAGCGTGCCTAACATGACATCGGCTCCTTTCTCAATGCGCCGCGGACATGCCCGCTGATGCAAAGCCGGGAATGCGCGCACGGCGCTCGACGACATGCATCAGACGGTTCACGGCAAATGCGGTCAGCCCATACAACACAGTGGCGGCGAGATACATCTGAATGGGCGCAGCGGTCTCTTCTCCCGCCTGCCGCGCGAAGAAGGTCAACTCGGTAACGGAAACCGCAAATGCAACGGACGAGTTCTTCACGACATTCATCGCCTCGGAAGTGAGCGGCGGAATGATGATGCGCAAGGCCATCGGAAGCAGCACATGCCGATACGTTTGCCCGGTCGTCAGCCCAAGCGCGAGCGCCGCATTACGCTGTCCGCGCGACAGCGAGCGGATGCCGGCGCGCACCTGTTCCGCGATACGCGCCGACGTGAATAGTCCGATCGCAACGATGACGAGCAGCGCGGGCGAGCACTTCTTGAGCACCGGGAAAGCATCGGGAATGACGAAGTACCAGAGAAAGATCTGTACGAGCAGCGGAATGTCGCGAAACAGTTCCACCCACGCCGCACCGAGCGAGGCAAGCACCGGTCTGTCTGGCAAGGTCCGCATCGTTCCCACCGCGACCCCTGTGATCAACGCGACCAGCAAGGCGCCGGCCAACACCGTCAGGGTCCAGCCCCATGCGGACAGAATCCAGTTCAGGTAGGTCTGATCGCCACGGCTGCCGAAACAGCTTGCAATCACATCGCCCGTCGTCGTTTCCTTGCAGAACACGCTCCAGTCCAGCGCCATGTCCAATCTCCCGTCTGTCGATGCTGTCGATGGTGTCGTTACCGCGCCGCGTAGCTTTCCATCGGCAGATCATTCGGCTGTGCCCACAGCTTCACCAGCGCTTCGGGCGGCTCCATGTTCATGCGGATGCCGCGCGGAGGAATCGGTTGAAGAAACCATTTGCTCCACAGTGTTTTCATCTCGCCATCCGCGTCCATCTTTCGAATCGTGCCGTCCACGACCTTCTTGAAGTCGGCGTCGTCCTTGCGGAACATGATGGCGATGGGTTCCGTGTTGAACGGTTCACCCGTGACCGTGTAAGCAGCAGGATTGCGGGAACTCGCGATCGTCGCACGGAGCACGCCCTGATCGAGCACCCACGCGTCGGCGCGCCCGGACTCGAGCATCAGGAAACTGTCAGCGTGGTCTTTGCCGTACAGGTCGGTCCAGTTGAGGCCCTCAGCACGTTCATGCCGGCGCAAGTTTTGGATCGCGGTCGTTCCAGTGGTGGCTACCACCGTTTTGCCGGAAAGATCGCGCAGGTTGCGAATGCCTGAGTCCGCCCGCACGGCCATGCGGTCTTCTTCGATATAGGTTGTGACCGAGAATGCGACATCGCGGGCGCGCGCCTGATTGTTTGTCGTCGAACCGCATTCGAGATCCACCGTGCCGTTCTGGACGAGCACAACGCGATTCTGTGAATTGACGGTCTGATACTTCACATCGAGCTTCGGCAAGCCGAGCTGTGCCTGAATGGCGGAGACAATCTGCTTGCAGATGTCCATCTGAAACCCGATGGGCTGACCGTCGCCGCCTGTGTATGACAGCGGAATCGAACTGTCGCGAACGCCGAGCGTGATCGACTGCGACGCCTTGATCTTCGCGAGCGTCGATTCTTCGGCTGCGGCTATCTGGCTCGTCAGGCAACAGGCCATTGCGACCACCATCAAGCTTTTCATCGTCTACCTCCGATTCTTTCGAGTCCATGAAATACGCGTTGTGGACACATGCTCGGATGCCCAAAATGCCACGTCCATTCCGATTTCAGGAAGGATTCGATATGCCAAGGCTATCGAATTGGCGGCAAAAAAACGGCGATGCCAATCGACATCGCCGTTCTCTCTCGCGCATTCGATACTGACGCGCTATTCGCTCAACCCATGCGGGGCCAGCACCTTTTGAAGCCAGCTCTGTTCGCGTGCGCCCGTCGCGATCTCATCCTTGATGCGCGACTCGTTTGCTGCGATCGTCGCCACTGCATCGAGAATCTTTGGTGCTTCACTCGCCTGGAAAGAGACGACGCCGTCTTCGTCTCCGACGATCACGTCGCCCGGTGAAATGACCTGTCCGCCCACCGAAACCGGCACGTTTATAGCGCCCGGACCGACTTTGTATGGGCCTCGGTGACTCGATCCACGCGCATAGCAGGGGAAGTCGGCTTCGAAGAATGCCGCGCTGTCCCGAATGGCGGCATCGAGCACGAAGCCCGCGCAGCCGCGCTGCTGCGCGTAAAGCATGATGAGTTCGCCCACCAGTGCGTTGGTTGTATCCGTTCCGCCATCGACGACGAGAACGTGACCGGGCGACATATCCATCAAGGCCTTGTAGATCAGAAGATTGTCGCCGGGACGTGTCTTGACTGTGAAAGCCGTGCCAACCAGCTTCCGGCTGCGGTGATATCGCTTCAAGCCGACTACGCCCGACACGCGCTGAAGGCTGTCGCTGATGTGTGGTGTGACGATCTCTCGCAGAGCCTCGATGATCTCGGCGGGCGCGAGCACAGGCGGCGAATGAATGACGAACTGGGAACTCGACACGGTAACGCTCCTCTTCGGTAACTGGCGAACTTCCCGCGACCGCGCGGGAGAGCGCGATCAATATGGGGCGTCGTGGCCATTCCGTAAATTCCGAAAATCGGAACGAATTCATCTGCCGGCCGTATCGAATGTGGCCCCTGTTACGCCTGAATCGCCCTTTTTTTGCGCGCCATGGATCCCTTTTCCGTCTGAATGATCCGGCTCCTGGATAGCGCCGCTACAGCCGTGTCGACGATCGGATTTGCCCGCTCGGAAGACCAGGCGACGGCCGAGGTGACGACGGTGACCGCTTCCTTCAGCGGGCGAAATACGACGTTCTCGGCCGCCATCTTCTTCAACGAATCGGGTACGAGCGCAATGCCCTGTCCACATCCGACGAACGCAATCTGCGAAGAGACCGAGCGCACTTCGTGCAACACGCGTGGCGAAAACCCGGCGCCGCGACACGTCGCGATGATGCTGTCGTAGTAATTGGGGCTGAAGTGCCGCGAGAACATGACGAACGCTTCGTCCGCGAGCGACGCCAGCCGCACACGTGGTATCTTCGCAAACCGATGCGTTCTCGGGAGGGCCACCGCAAGACGATCCTGCTTGAGAGCCAACGACTGAATCGACGGCCCCAGCTTACCTTCGAGACGCGCGAAAGCCAGATCGATATCGCCGCGCTCGAGCGCGGGCACGGCTTCTACGCTATCGATCTCTTTGACAGACACGGTCAACTGCGGAAACTGAGTCTTCAAGTCTTCGATGAATGGTGGAAGCGTATCGATCATCGCAGACGCGATTGCGCCGATCGTCAATACGCCGCTGTTTCCCTGCGTCGCTTCCTGCACTGCGAGCTCCAAGCGCTCGAGTTGCTCGGCGAACTTTCGAACGGCAGGCAAGATGGCCGCGCCGACTTGCGTGAGCTTCGCACCATGCCGTCCGCGTTCAAACAGCTTTACTTTCAGCGCCTGTTCGAGCACCTGAATCTGTTCCGTCAGAGGCGGCTGCGACATGCCGAGCCGCTGCGCGGCACGGCCGAAATGCTCCTCTTCGGCAACCGCGAGAAACAACCATAGATGGCGAACGAGTCGAAAATTTATCATGGTATCGATAGTTTCGGCGTATGAAAGGGTTCCGTTCTTCGGAATATACATATGCGACTCTAGCGCCGAAACTGCAAGCTCCGCAACGCTTCCAGTCCCGATCATGACGAAGAATTCCCTGCTCGACCGGCTCGCTTCGCTGGACTCCAACACGGTCTCCGATGCGCTCGATTTTCTCGGCCTTCCTGGCGCCACGTTCGGCATCCGGCCGCTGTGGGATTGCCCGCGGATCGTCGGACGCGCCAGCACCATTCAACTCGGACCCAAGACCGACGCAACGCCGACATTTCACCTGATTACGCCCGTCATCGATGAAATCCGTACGGACGATCGCGTACTCGTCATCGCAGGCGGCTTCGAAGGCATTTCGTGCTGGGGCGACATCATCGCCAACGCTGCCACCGCGAAAGAGATTCGCGGCTCGGTCATTGACGGATGCAGCCGCGACATTGAGGGCAGCGAGTCGATCGGCTATCCGGTGTTCGGACGCGGCATCACGATGATCAGCGCCCGCAACCGCGTCGCGCAGATCAGCTCGGGCAAGCAGGTGAAGTTCGCGGATGTCGTCGTGAATGAGGACGACTACGTCATCGCAGATCGCTGCGGAACGGTGTTTGTGCCCGCGGCGCGCATTGAAGAAACAGTCGAACTCGGCGAGCGCATCGCAAGGCGTCAGGACGGCATGGTGAAGGCCGTTCGCGCAGGGCGCTCCGTCGCGGATGTCATGCACGACAAGGAATTCGAAGCCATCTACGTCAAGGAGGCGAAATGAGCGCTGAAGTCAGGGAACTCGTCGCCCTTTTCGAAGGACTGGACACGCCAGGCGTTTCCGATGCAATGGACAAACTCGGTCTGCCGGGACAATGCCTCGGCATCATCGCGCTGGACGATTATCGGAAGACGGTCGTCGGTCCGGCGTTCACGGTCAAGTACGTGAGCGCGAGTACACCGCCCGGCAGCGTCGGAGATTTCATCGATGACGTCGCGCAAGGGGATGTGATCGTGATCGACAACGACGGCCGGACCGATTGCACTGTCTGGGGCGACATCATGACCCAGTATGCGGGTGCGCGGAAAATTGCCGCGACGGTAATCGACGGCGTGTGCCGCGATGTGGCCAAGGCACTCGACGACGGTTATCCGATGTTCAGCCGCGGGCGCTTCATGCGTACGGGTAAGGATCGCGTGCAAGTGGAATCTGTGAATGCTCCGGTGTCGATCGGCACGGCGCGTGTGACCGCGCGCGACATCGTCGTCGCGGATGCGAACGGCGTCGTCGTCGTGCCACGCGATCGCGCTCGTGAAGTGGCTGCGCTCGCGCGCAAGATCGAAGACACCGAGTCGCAAATTCGCGCGCGCATCGCAGATGGCATGACACTCGGCGAGGCACGCGCAGCGCTCGGCTACCACACCTTGCAGAGGAAGTCATGATGGATGCATCGGCTCAACGGCTGAATGCGAATCTCGCGCAGGCGCAACCTTCTGCGACGTATCGCATGATGGATCGCGCCACGGCCCGGCGCGCGAGCGGTGCAAGCGTCATCTCGTTGAGTGCGGGCGAGCCCGACTTCGATACGGCGGAGCACATCAGGCAAGCCGCAATCGAAGCGATCCGCGCGGGCCACACGCGCTACACGCAAGTCGCGGGCATGCGAAGTCTGCGCGAAGCGGTCGCCGCCAAGTTCCAGCGCGAGAACGGACTGGACGTTGGCTGGCTGGACACCATCGTGTGCAGCGGCGGCAAGCAGGTCATCTATAACGCATTGGCCGCGACGCTCAACGAAGGCGACGAAGTCATCCTTCCTGCACCGTACTGGGTGAGTTATCCGGAAATGGTCGGGCTCTGCGGCGCGCAAGCTGTCATCGTGCCGTGTGGCATCGAGAGCGGGTTCAAGCTGACGCCGCAGGCACTTTCGAAAGCGATCGGTCCACGCACTCGATGGCTCGTTCTCAATTCACCCTCGAATCCGACGGGCGCCGTCTATACCCGCGATGAGCTCGCTGCACTGACCAAAGTGTTGCTCGCGAATCCGCATGTTCTGGTGCTCTCGGACGACATCTACGAGCATCTGATCTTCGATGGCGCACGCTTCTTCACGATCGCTCAAGTCGAACCTCGGCTTGCACCTCGTACGCTGACGATGAACGGCGTCTCGAAGGCCTACGCGATGACAGGTTGGCGCATCGGCTACGGAACCGGTCCGCGCTGGCTGCTTGACGCGATGGAAAAGCTGCAGGGGCAGCAAACGTCAGGGGCGTGCTCCATCTCCCAACATGCGGCGCTTGCGGCGCTGAGCGGGCCGCAGGATTTCATCGGTAAAACGCGCGCGGTCTTCGAACATCGAAGAAACCTTGTCGTACACGCACTCAACGCTGCTCCCGGTCTGCGGTGCGAGATGCCCGGCGGTGCGTTCTACGCATTCGCGTCGTGCGCGGAATTGGTCGGTCGACGTACGGCCGCGGGTACGATGCTCAACACCGATGAAGAGGTAGCGACTGCGCTGCTGGATGAGGCGGGTGTCGCAGTCGTGCAGGGCAGCGCCTTCGGCCTTGCCGGGCACATCAGGATTGCCTATGCGAACGACGAAGCGTCGCTGCTCGCTGCATGCGGGGAGATTCAGAAGTTTTGTAGGACGCTAATATAGGCACTCCAGCTTATCCTCCGCCGTGTTACGACCCGCCGTCTCAACGGGCGGGTCGGTCGACACGTCCGCTGCGTCCGCTCTGTTGCGTTCAGCGGCCGTTCATTAGCCCTCCAGCGCCTCAGTATGAACGGCTTCTTGTGGCCGATAGCACCAGTTCAATGAACGTTCCGAAGAACTGCCGTTGAAAACTTCAACGGCGGCTTAGGGGCGGCCTCTGTGAGCGAGTACAGTCGGCCATTTAGGAGTCGATCAAAGCGATAGAGTGAGCGACCGATAATCGCGCTGCTGCGGACATTGAAATCACGCGAAGTCAATGACGATGATGGCGATGCTTGTGTGTTACGGGTTCACGCTTATGTGGGGGTATGTGGTTCCTGCCCGTCCCACGGGAAGTCATGAACGTGCTGATGGTGCTCGTCATGGCGACCTCGGTGGTTTGGTTCCGGTGTCTCGTGCGTGTGAGCGTGCTCGTGGCGCTCCCGCAAATGTAGCCAGGTCGCTCCGAACACCGCTTCCACGTCGCGGCCGCGTTGCGGGACTGCTACTCAGGTGAGCTTTTTACCCCAGGCGCCGACCGCCTATGTATTGTTCACGACATCGCGAGTGTCGCTCGGCCCGGATTAGGCGACAGGCAAGATTGTCGATCGCACCGTGGAGTTTGGCCAGTCTTCAGCGGTTGCGCTTTTTCGTGAAGCGGTGTATCAGGCGCTGGGCGATCTGCTGCCTGCTTCATATTGAACGTACGGGGGCGTTCGGGCCGAGTAATATTGGCTGCGTGTTCGAACCCTGCTCGCGCCTCGCATCCCCGTAACTAAAAAGTGATCGCGCCCGATCTTCGATTCAGGAAATCGTGTACCTGATCTGCGGGCCACCCTTATATCACGTTTTGGCCAGTTCCAGTATCCGGTCGCGATTACGATCGAACGCCGCGAGCAGGTCGGTTTCCTCGCTACGGATTCCGGGGTTGAGCTTCGTCAGCATTTGACCATCGACGAGAAACGCGATCTCGCGAGAATTGTCGTAGCCCCAGAAACATACACGATGCCTAGGAGGTGTCGTAAGAGCGACTGGGATTTGGGAAGCTGAGCACGATCTTGCTTTTTGCCATCTAATCTCTCGAAGAGACGTAGCGCCACTTCGCGGCGTTGATATCGATGCGCGCATCATCGTCGAGCCGCTTCTGGGCGCGGTCGGACTCCGCCTGCCGCAAGGCTTCGACGCGAGCTTTCTGGGTCGCCACATAGTCTTGCGGTCTGCCCGACATGATCGGGCTCATTGGGGTTCGCTTCAGCATCTGGACGCCTGCAAAAAGAGCGTGCAACTTCAAGGCAGTGGCCTGAGGCCAGAAAGCACGCTTGAGCACGGCGACGCGCCACATCAAGGTCGCAATGCTCATTCGCGTGCGAGATTCAACGCGTATTCCCGCCGGTACTGGCGAGCCGGACACGAGTGGCGAGTCGATGAAAGCCGCTTGCGCACTCAAGTTGGCTATCCGAGAGTGCGCCGCATGGCGCGACAAAGCAAGAACAATCGGCAAACCGGCGGCTGGGTGCATGAAGAGAGCAGGCACTATCAGCAGACTTGCGCAGTATCAGCAAACTTGTGCACTTACCCCTTAAGGTGTGTGATCGGGTCTTTTAAATAGATCGCGACAGTAATTAAAAATGCGCCCAGAATGAGTCGCAGAGCGGCCCCTTCCGTGGGCGCCTAAATGGGGAGCGAAATGGCAAAAGGTCAACTGCGTAGTAATCGCGAGGCAAAGAAGCCTAAACAACCTAAAAAGTTACCATCTCCCGGAGCAGGTCTGTTCAAGACGTCTACCCCGAAGACTTCTGTGTCGAGCGGCGTGACGAAGAAGTAACCGACACGCGCATGTGACGCGCGGTCGTTTCACTTTGCTTGTGCGCACTTTCGACGAAGGTGTAGCAGCGGCCCGGTAGAAAGAGCGTCATTGCAATTCGGGCTGCACCTTGTTGCCTCTCATTGCTGATCGTTTTCAGCGCGTGTCTGAGTCGTGACCGATTGCCGCCCCGGTTCGTGCTGTCGCGGTGGGCTTTCCTTTTGGGGGCGAAATGGTGAGCAAGTTTGTTCGCGGCGAAACGCAATGAGCGCGCCGCAACGTCTAACCGTGCGGCACCAGAGCGTCTACCACTACTTGGAGCCAGTGCGCTTCGGCGAGCATCGCATGATGTTCCGCCCGCGTGCGAGTCATGATCTGCGGCTTCTCACCGCGCAGTTGCTGATCACGCCCACACCTGAACGGCTGTATTGGTTGCACGATGTCTTCGACAACTCGGTCGCAGTCGCCACGTTTTCGGTCGAAGCATCCGAACTGCTCTTCAGAAGCGAGGTGACGCTCGAACATTACGAGGCGCCGCTGCCTGACTATTCGCTGGAAGCCTATGCGTCGACCTGGCCCTTCGCGTATACGAGCGAGGAAGCCTCTGATCTGGTGAACGCGCGAAGCCGACAGTTTCCGAACGAGGATGTCGACCTGTGGGCGCGACGCTTTATCGACCCCGGCGGCACGACGGGCACGATGACGTTGTTGCGCAGCATGACGCTCGAGATCAAGAACAACTTCATGTACGTGCGGCGCGTCGAGAAGGGCGTCAATCGTCCTGCCGACACGCTACGCCTGCGCAGCGGCAGTTGCCGCGATTTCGCGGTGCTGATGATGGATGCCGTCCGCTCGCTTGGCCTCGCGGCCCGGTTTGTCAGCGGATATATCTTCGTGCCGGACCACGACACCACCCTGGGCGGCGGCGCGACCCACGCATGGCTGCAGATCTATCTTCCCGGTGCAGGCTGGGTCGATTTCGATCCGACCAACAGCATCGTCGGCAACCGGCATCTGATTCGTGTGGCGGTAGCGTGGAATTACGATCAGGCGCTGCCGCTCTGGGGCACATGGCACGGCGCGATGCATTCGTTCCGCAGTCTTGAGGTCGACGTGAGCGTGACCGAAGACGCCTGAGCGCTCAGCGCGTTACGACTTTATCAATGGAAGGATGGTCAGATGAAACTTCGCGTGGGCTATGAACTGATCTACGAGTGCGCGCAGCCGACGCCAATGATGTTGATGCTGAACACGCATTTTTCCCGCGTGCAGGATGTCCTGTCTGCCGATCTGCTGGTGGTCGATCCGCCGGTGGCGATCACGCAGTATCGCGATAGCTTCGGCAATCTGTGCAGCCGCATCGTCGCGCCGCAGGGGCTGATTTCGCTTTCCACAAGCGCGCTGCTCAACGTCTCCGATCAACCCGAGACGCGCGAGCCGTTCGACTATCAGCATGCCGTCGAAACGCTTCCGGATGAATGTCTGGTGTTCCTGCTCGGCAGCCGCTATTGCGAAACCGATCTGCTGTCCGACATTGCCTGGAAACTGTTTTCCAATACGCCTCCGGGCCGCCACCGGGTGCAGGCGATTTGCGACTACGTGCATCGCCATGTCACGTTCGGATACGAATTTGCACGGCCGACCAAGACCGCGTTTCAGGCGTGGCAGGAACGCAAGGGCGTGTGTCGCGACTTCGCTCATCTGGCCGTGGCGCTATGCCGCGCGATGAATATTCCGGCGCGCTACTGCACGGGCTACATCAGTGACGTCGGTGTGCCGCCGCCGTGGAGCACGATGGATTTCGCGGCATGGTTCGAAGCCTATGTGGGCGGCTCCTGGCAGACCTTCGATCCGCGCAACAACGTGCCGCGTATCGGTCGTGTGCTGATGGCGCGCGGCCGCGATGCCGCCGACGTTGCGATCAGCAACACATTCGGTCCGACGAATCTCATCAAATTCGACGTCCACTGCGCGCTTGAATGATGGCGAGTGGTCATTCGTTGGTGGTGTCGT
Organism: Paraburkholderia sp. MM5384-R2; assembly: GCF_014201025.1. NCBI lineage: Bacteria > Pseudomonadati > Pseudomonadota > Betaproteobacteria > Burkholderiales > Burkholderiaceae > Paraburkholderia > Paraburkholderia sp. MM5384-R2. The sequence goes on along the minus strand of NZ_JACHDI010000012.1, from coordinate 162,354 downwards.
AGAGGACGGGTTTGGGTCGGGATGCATCAGATGCATCAGGCAGCGGTCGTTAAGGGTTATTCGATGCCTGCCTTCGGCCGCAGGAATGAGAGGGTGCCTCTCCGCGTGTTGGCAGGCGTCGAATAAGCCCCGATGGAGGAAACCGCGGAGTGCCCCGATGCGGTTGGAGCCTGGCGGCTATGGCGATTGATCGGTCAGGATGCCCAGCGATGCCGGATGCGGCGCGGCCAGGCGGGATGCTGGATGGGCGCTGACGCCATGACGAAGCGGTGCAGTTGCGCCATCGTGACGGCGAAGCGGACGTGCGAGGGCCTGTGCGAAGCGACGCGTGCATACGTCCCTTCGTGGGCCGCGTTGCCGCAAAGCCGACGGTCGGTTCAGATATCGGGGAACCGTTGTGCTCATGTCTGATCCCGGCACATCGGCGGTGCGCGGATCGGTGCGCTGCGCGCGAGGATGTCGATGACGATCATCGGTGCACCGCAGTGCCGGCAGATGAAGACGGGGCGGGTTTCGATGACGGCGTCGTCCGGTGACGGGCTGATCCGGGGTGCGACGTGGAGCAGATCGCGCACCTTCGCGAGACTGGCGCGACGCACCGGGTTGGCGAGCAGCCCGTAGTGACGGATCCGATGGAAACCACCGGGCAGCACATGGAGCAGAAAGCGGCGCATGAATTCGCCGGCCTCCAGCGTCATGGTCTTGTAGCGGGTGCGTCCCTTCGCCCGGTAGTCCTTCCAGCGGAACGTCACGCCGCGCTCATCGAAGGCGATCAGGCGCTGGTTGGAGATGGCGACGCGGTGCGTGTAGCGTGAGAGGTACTCGAGCACCGCCTTGGGTCCGGCGAACGGGCGCTTGGCGTAGACCACCCATTCGCAGCTACTTAGCGGCGCAAGCCACCGGGCAAAGGTGGCGCGGTCAGCGAGCCCGGTGTACTCGCCGAAGAACTGCAGCTGGCCATGCCGGTGGGCCGCTTCGAGTGCTTCGAGGAAGCGCCGGCGGAACAGGCGTGACAGGACGCGCACCGGCAGGAAGAATCCCGGCCGGCAGGCGATCCAGCGCTCACCGTCAGGCGACAGCCCGCCACCGGGGACGATGCCGTGCACATGCGGGTGATGCGTCAGCGCCGAGCCCCAGGTGTGCAGTACGAGCGTGGCGCCGATCTGGGCGCCGAGATGCCCGGGATCCCCGGCGATCGTGCGCAGCGTGTCAGCGGCGATGTCGAACAGCAGGCCGTAGATGATCCGTTTGTTGTACCAGGCGATCGAACTGATGGGTGCGGGCAGCGTGAAGACGACGTGGAAGTATTCGACGGGCAGCAGATCGGCCTGGCGTGCCTCCAGCCAGCGGTGTGCGGCGCTGGCCTGGCACTTTGGGCAATGGCGGTCCCGGCACGAGTTGAAGGACACCTCTGTGCTTGCGCAGCCTGAACAGCGCAGCACATGTCCGCCCAGTGCCGCCGTGCGGCACCGTTCGATGGCCGACATGACCTTCAGCTGCCCCAGGCTCAGATGTGTCGTGGCTCGCCACGCTGGCCCGTGGCTGCGGAAGATATCCGCAACCTCCAGCATGAGGCGCTACAGCGCGCAGCTTACCCGGCAGGCAGGCGGTCCAGCGGACTCGTGACCTCGTGCAGCAGGTCGGTGGCCACCTGAACGTAGAGCGCGGTGTTCTCGAGCTTCGCGTGGCCGAGCAGCACCTGGATCACGCGGATGTCCACCTTTTGTTCGAGCAGGTGTGTCGCAAAACTGTGCCTCAAGGTATGCATGGATACGCGCTTGTCGATGTTCGCAGCCTCGGCGGCGGCATGAATGGCACGGTTCAGCTGTCGCGTGCTTAACTGGTCGAGCGGATCGAGCCCGGGAAACAGCCACCCACCATCGGGCATCCTGCCCTGCGCACGGGCCACGCGCCACCACACACGCAGACGCTCGAGCAGCACCGGGGAGAGCATTGCGTAGCGGTCACGGCGCCCCTTGCCCTGCTCGATACGCAGTGTCATGCGTTCGCTGTCGACGTCGGTGACCTTCAGCGCGACCACTTCGCCGGCGCGTAGCCCCGCGCCGTACGCGACCGACAGCGCGGTCTGGTGCTTCAGGTTGCCGGCCGCCTCGATGAGTCGCCGCACTTCATCGGGACTGAGCACGACGGGCAATATGCGGGGCACGCGCACCGGTTGCATCCTGACCATCAGCTCGGGGCAGTCGAGCGTGACTGTGAAGAAGAACTTCAGGCCGGTGATCGCGTGGTTCAGCGATACGGCCGATGTGCCGTGGTCGACCAGATAGAGCTGGTAGCGGCGCAGGTCCTCGACGGTGGCGGTGGCAGGTGAGCGCCCGAGAAACCGGGCGAACTCACGCACAATGTGCAGATAGATGTCCTGCGTCTTGGGGGCAAGCTGGCGCATGCGCATGTCGTCGGTCATGCGTTGGCGCAATCGGCTGACGTTTGCCGGTGAGGAGGTCATGATTCGGCTCCTGTTGAAGAACGAGGCGGATTGCCTCATTCGCCAACATAAAGCCGCGTGACCGACCTCTCCCTGATCTCCAGCTTCAGACCGTAGCCCCTACCGCGCGAGCGGTTTAGTGTACGCCCGTGATGGCGTGCTATCTGCGGGGTGTAAGTCCCCGCCGGAGTTGGCCACAGCTCCGTAGCTGAAGGTAACTGCGTCGTCGTGAGGCGGGGTGGGGAGTAACCGGAAGCGAACTGTCGGTCCGTAGGTTAACGAACCTGTTTCGGCGGGGTATGGCGGCGAGCCTGCACTAAAGTGGCGAAGCCTGGAAACAACACAGCACGCTGTCGTGGCGGACAAAGCGGTGCGGTGGCGTACCACGTGGTTGAGGACGGAACGATGGGACGGTAGTGCGAAGCAAGCGGGGAGACCTGTCAGCGAGGTGAACGCTGGCAGGAGTCAGAGTCCCGATAGTACTGCACACGGCAGCGTCAAGCCGTGGAGACCTGCGTCAGAGCAAAAGGCGCACTAGGGAAGCGGGGCAGGAAAGTTGATAGCAAAAGACCGGAAGGAAGCAGAGATGAAGATCGAAGCATCGCCAGTGTCGGAAACGACTAGACGAGATGCAGACGCGCTGGGAAGCTGCGTGCAGCGGAAATTCGCGTCGGCTTCAATCTGGACGGACGCTATGTTGGCTGCTCTACAAAACGGAGTTAAAGGAGGCAAGTGGCACAGTCTGATCGACAAGGTGTTTCGCCTGGAAGCTCTCGCGCTGGGATGGGCTCAGGTCGAGAAGAACGCCGGGGCGGCGGGAGTGGATCGCATGAGCGTGAAGCGATTCGCGCAAGCGCGGGACCGATACCTCGCTGAACTGGCGCAAGCATTGCAGGATGGTAGCTATCGCCCGCAGCCAGTGCGGCGCGTCTACATACCGAAAGGTAAAGGACGTCGTCCGCTCGGTATACCCGCTGTAAAGGATCGCGTCGTTCAGGCGGCCCTGAAGCTGGTGATCGAGCCGATCTTTGAGCATGAGTTCGAGCCGAGAAGCTACGGCTTTCGCCCGGGCCTAGGCTGCAAGGATGCGCTGCGCGAAGTGGATCGGCATGTGAAAGCGGGCTACTGCTGGGTGGTCGATGCTGACCTGCAAAGCTATTTTGACTCGATTCCACACTCACCTCTTCTTGCAAGAGTGGCAGGGCGAATCTCGGACGGCCGGGTTCTGGAACTCATCCAGTACTTTCTCAAGCAGGACATCATGGAAGACATGACGCGTTGGACGCCGACTTCCGGCAGTCCTCAAGGGGCGGTTGTCAGCCCCTTGTTGGCAAATCTGTACCTGCACGAGCTTGACGTGGAAATGCGCGAAGCCGGGCTGGTAATGGTGCGCTACGCGGATGACGCCGTGGTGTTATGCCGCACGCGCGAGGAAGCGGAAGCTGCGCTCACTCGCATGCGGGCCTGGGTGAATGCGAACGGCTTGACACTGCATCCGGACAAAACCCACGTTGGGGATTGCCGGCTGGAAGGTCAAGGGTTCGAGTTTCTGGGCTACCGGTTCGAAGCCGGCGAGCGTTGGGTGCGCAAGAAGAGTCTCATGGGGCTGCGGGACAAAATCCGCGCCCTGACCAGACGTAACAGGGGCGATTCGATCGAGGGCATCGTTGCGTCGATCAACCCGATCCTGCGCGGCTGGTTCGGCTATTTCCAGAATGCCCACCGATACACCTTCTCGTCGGTCGACGGCTTTGTTCGCCGCCGTCTGCGAGCGATCCTGCGCCGACAGTTACACCGTCCGGGTCAAGGTAAATGCTTGCGCGATCACGCCCGATGGCCAAATGCCTTCTTCGCTAATCTTGGGCTGTTCACGATGTCCGAGGCTCATCGATTGGCGCGCCAATCCCGATGTGGAAACAACTGACTGGAGAGCCCGTCGCGGGAAAACTGCACACCGGGTTCGGAGGGAGGGGACGGCGAGCGCCGTTTCCTACCCCTATCCTTCGGCCAGCAGCGGCCATTTGTGAGAAAAGCTCGAATGGCTGAAGACAAGCTGAGATCGGACAACCCGCCCCGCGTGGCGTTCGTTCCGCCGAAGATATGTCCGCATACCGGAAGCGGCACGGTACGATGGTGGCCCTGAGGCAACCGTCAGTCTCTTGACCTCGCATACATCGTTGATGGGCGCAGCCCTGTGAATATGCCCCAGAGGAGTAGCCCATGCCGTCCGAGCACGCCGATGTCTTGTCACAGGTACTCAGGCTGATTCGCCTTCGCGGAGATCATGTTTTCCACGGCGAGCTGGGCAGTTCCACCGAAGTGATTTTTCCGCCAGGGCCGGCAACGTTTTTGCATCTGCGTGCCGGCGAACTGTCGGTGTCTCAACGCAATGGCCCCTCCGTGACGCTGCGGTCAGGCGACTTCGTTCTTTTGCCACATGCGGACGGACATACGATTCGAAGCAAGCCGGGCCGGAAAGCACATCAACGCTTCGAGGCGGCGGTGGACTTTACCCCCAGCAGAGATGCTCAGACGTTCAAATGGGCGGCTGATGACGGCATGGCAGGATCCTTTCTCGCAGGATCATTCTATTTTGACGGGGCGCCGTTACGCTCTTTGCTCACCGGGCTTCCCGGTCTGATTCATCTGACATGCGACAAAGTCAGCGAGCCCCCTTGGCTGGCCTCTATCTCGCATTTCCTTGACGTGGAATCGCGTAGCGCCGGCCCAGGGTCATCGCTGATGATCTCGCGGCTTATTGATCTACTCGTTATCCGCACCTTGCGGATGTGGGTCAGCCAGCAAGGCGATCGGCTTGGCTGGCTGTCCGGACTTAGCGACGAACGCGTAGGCCGTGCGTTAAACGCAATGCATCTGGAACCTGACCGTGCATGGACGGTCTCGGCCCTCGCCGAGACGGCGATGATGTCGCGATCGACGTTCTCGGATCGCTTCACGGCGGTGGTGGGACTTCCACCGTTGCGTTACCTGACACGCTGGAGATTGACAATCGCAGCAGACTTGCTAAGCGGAGGGACCCTGAAGGTGACCGAAGTGGCCCACGGTGCCGGCTATGGTTCGGAGGCTGCCTTCAGTCGCGCCTTCAAGGAGGAGTTTGGCTATCCACCGCGTGACGCGCATCGAATCGCACAGACCGGGGCCTTTGTCGCGCGAAGTGCGGAACTCCCTTGAGAGTCCTCTTTACACCGTTGGCTTGATTCGTCAGTTGAAACTGTCATTGCGGCGGTTTCCTTTCAATGGCATCGCGTCGGTCCCCAGGCGGCGCCGATCTGCTCGCTTGTCCGAGTGCGTCGATCGTACGATGGATCATGCATATCAGACGCCGAGATATGGTCAGTCTCGAATACATTCTTTAGAGTGGATAGCCAAGGTCCTCCGGTATCTGAATAGGAGGAAAGGCTCCCACGCACTATGGTTCGGATCTCTCATGCTCAGGCAGCCCAGACGGTTTGCGATAACACTTCTCGTTGCAGCACCCACGCTTCCGTCATGCGTCTGGATCGGAAGCTGGAGCGGAGCCGCTAGCTTCACCGTCGTATAGGCGGCATGAAGGCCGGGCATGCCGCGATGCATAAGTAACGTCGGCTGATCTCGGGCAATTCGTCGATCTGGTGCCGTTCAGTTCCGCCCCAACATAATAGAGTTCTGGATTCCTAAACGGAATCGAGAGATCGAGGCATGCCCACGGATCTTTCAAATGCAGGTTTCAATTCACGACATCGGCACCGATGTCTCTTCAAGGAAGCAATGTAGATGAAACTCATCCTCGCTGTTCTCGCCATGTCAGCATTCGCCTTTGGTACCGGTGCGATGGCTGCGGAAAAGCCCCCCATCGTTCTGGTCCACGGCGCTTTCGAAGACGCCCAGGTCTGGGGTTATGTCACATCCAGGCTTCAAACCGACGGCTTTAAGGTGGTGGCTGTTGATCTGCCAGGGCGTCCGGGCGCGCCAGCCACACCGGACAAAGTCAGCCTTGACCTCTATCGCGACACCGTGGTCCCAGCGCTGAACAAGTCCCATCGCCCGGCCGTCGTGGTCGGTCACAGCTTCGGCGGCATCGTCATCGCCGACGCCGCGGAAACGGCACCGAAGAAGATCAAGACTTTGGTCTTTGTTGCTGCCTACCTGCCGCAAGACGGCGACTCGCTCGTTTCAATGGCCAGTAAGGATGCCGACGCCAAGATCGGCCCGCACCTGCAGATCGATAAGGAAAAGGGCATTGCCTCCATCGAATATCCGGCACGTGCCGATCTGTTTGCCAATGGAGGTCCTGACAAACTACGCGAGGCAATCCCGGATCTGATCCTGGATGAACCCGTCGGCCCGCTGGCTACGCCTGTACACGTGACTTCCCCCAACTTTGGTCAGGTCGACAAGGTCTATATCCACACAGCCATGGACCAGGTCATCAGCCCCTCGTTCCAGGCCAAGATGGTTGCCGCCACCCCCGTGAGAGCCGAGTACTCCCTGCCGACCGGTCATACGCCGTTCCTCACCGATCCCGACGGTCTGGCAAAGGCGATCGAGGCCGCTGCGAAATAGGCGGCTTACGGTCGGTCCGGGGAAGCGAAGGCGGGAGGCTTCGTCATCCCGCGCTTTGCCTTCGAGTGTGTTGCTCTGGGCAGAGGGCTGCGGTATCCGGGCTTCCGCGCACCGTCCTGCAGGCCGCTCTTCGATGGTCTGTGCCGGGATGCTCTTTCCAATAGAAGCATACGCGTCCGTTGTCTTCGACAATTTCTCGTGTTTTCAAAAGGCAGAACCGATATGTCCCGTCTTCAGATACCCGCCACGATCGCAGATGCACCAGCTGCTTCTCAGCCCTTCCTGGCGGCCGTCAACAAGAAACTGGGTGTTGTACCGAATCTGTTTCGTCTGATAGCCAACAGCCCCGCGGCGCTAGAGGGGTACCTCGGTCTGGCCGGAGCCTTGGCAAAAGGCGCACTTCCAGCACAAACCGGCGAACGTATAGCTCTCGCCGTCGCCGAAATCAACGGCTGCGACTATTGCATGTCGGCGCACAGCTATTTAGGAAAGAACGTGGCGAAGCTTGACGATGCGGAAATGTCCGCCAATCGAAATGGCGGCTCGAATGAACCAACGGCTGCCCCTGCCGTGCAGTTCGCCGCGAAGGTCGCGCACGAACGTGGCCGCGTATCCGACGAAGATCTGCGCGTCCTCAAGGAGGCCGGCTACACTGATGCGCAGATCGTCGAGATTGTCGTGCACATCGCACTGAGTGTCTTGACGAACTACGCCAACGTCGTTGCAAACACGGAGATTGACTTTCCCGTAGTGCGTACATATCAGGGCCTGAACAACGGGACTCGCACGCTTCTTGATACGTGATGCGTTGACCGAACTGATCGATTGCGTCAATGCATCGTAACCAGGACAAGCATCCGCGAGCGTATCGAGCCTCAACCGACGAACGTCGTTCGGTGTATCGGACGGTTGAGCTCACTGCATCGCACTAATTTCATCAGGCCAAGTCCATTTCCTTTTCACGTTACGTTGAGCCCGAACATGAACGTATCCGAACGCCTCGCGCAAGCGGGCCTAAAATTGCCATCGCCCATCAACCCACTTGGGTCCTATCGAACGGTTTCCGTTTCGGGGAATCAACTGTATGTATCGGGGCTCGGCCCTTTCGAGGATGGCAAGCCAATCGTCGGAATGGTCGCCCGCGATATTTCTCTGGAAAAGGCTCAAGACGCGGCGCGCCTAACGATGCTCATGATCTTGGCCTGTGTCGAACAGGCCTGCGGACTCGACAACGTCCGGCGATGCAGCCGGCTAACAGTTTACGTGCGTACAGCACAGTCGTTCACCCAGCATCCGCAAGTGGCCAATGGCGCCAGTGATCTGTTGCTGACCCTGTTTGGGCAAGACAATCTGCCGGCTCGAAGCGCGCTGGGAGTGCATTCGTTGCCGATGGGCATCCCGGTTGAGATTGACAGTATCTTTGAGTTGAAGGGGTGACGGGCATGGCTCGACGCCGCGCACATACGAGCGCAATGACGCGAAATCCGCATCCCCAGCGGGAGGAGTTAAGCGCACGCCAGAAAACGGACGTAGCGAATTTAAAGATTTCCGATCAGCCGATCGAATATGCTGGGCCTTGTGTCCCGAGGTGGTCGTCCAACTCTACGACGCGATGCTCGAACTCTACCCCGACCACCCTAATCCGGGCTCGCTCTGGGGCGCGGCGAACTCCGCCAGGAAGGCCGCGTAGGATTGCTCCGCACCACAACGAAGCTATGGAATCCCCAAAGGAATGCTGACCATGCACAGGACGTTATTGGCCGCTGCCGTCACCTTGACCGTCTCCGCCGGATCTCTCGCGGCTGCTCCTGCCGCTTACAAGGAGCCGCTGGACGCTCAGGCCTTGAACACGATCAAATCAGAGTTCGGCGAGCTCATGGAATTAGCCAACCGGCACGATTTCAAGGCTCTGCACGAGATGTTCTGGCAATCCCCCTCGGCCCTTCTCGTCGCCAAAAGCGCAATTCCCTCCGAGGGGAACTGGGCAGGCTTCTGGGGCAACGAGGCAATCGATCGGAAGCTGCACGACATCGGCACCTCCGGCCCGGTCGTCCTCCGACCGGATTACTCAAAGCTCAAGGTCGTCGGCTTGACGCCGGACGTAGCGCAATCCTACGCGCCGGTGAACATCACGGTTTCGTATGCAGGGCAGGACGGAACTCCCAAGCCGTTTCTGATGATCATCAACTGGATAAAGGTCGGAAAGGACTGGAAGGTTGCTTCTGAGATCATCCTGCCCGTACCTCCTGCACCCGTCGCAAAGAGTTAGGCCTTCGCGTGCCGGTGTGCGGAATCCAGACTGGGACCTGGCTGCTGGCAGCAGGTTTCGCTCTATTTGACGTCCGTGAGCTGCAGTATCGAGCGACGGCTCAACTCCGATACCCGCCGTTGCACCTCTGACCGCTCGACTGTCAGCAATGGGGTCGCAAGTACTCGTTCACTCCAACGATATCTGACATTCGCATTAACGACGGAGCGAACGGCGGCAATGCGCCTATGAACTGCCTCACAGCGGCCGACACTCCAACGGCCGCAATGGCCGAGTTTCTTCCATCGAGCGTCCGGCCGGTTCCGAAGTGAACCGGCCGTTGGAATGGCGGCTTTGTGTGTTTCGCGAACGGCAACTATTGGCCGGTTGCTGCCTCATGTACGCGGCAAACACACCCCGAGCTTCGCAGGGCTGCGGTCGGCAGCACGCGACCCGTTTCGGCCGTCCCCCTTGGTCCGGCTCAGGTGGCAGATTCCAAGGAAGAGCGGTCATCTATTCAATGATGCCATTTGGCAGTTCACTAACGCGTTCCGGGAGTTCTTGATGCAGTCGCGGGCCTGACTTCGCCACCGGAGATGCACAAGCGGGCGAAGGCCGCCGTTACGCCACTCCTGTCAGTATCCCGCTGACCTCGGCCAGCGCTTGCCGTCGCAGTTCGCCGAGATCGACATTCGCCACGACATCGTCCTCCACCACGCAGCGTCCGGCCGAGAATAGTGCCGCGACCGTCGGCCGTCCGCCCGACGCCACCGGTCCGATCGCTGGATCGTGCAGGCCGAAGTAGCGGGGATCGTCGAGCCGGTACACGGCGATATCGGCCGAGTAGCCCGGCGCAATCCGCCCGACGCCTTCGAGCCCAAGCACGCGCGCGCCACCCGCCGTCCCCCAGTGCACGACCTCTTCCACCGAAGCGACGTCGGCGCCGCCTTCGAACGTGCCGCCGCGATAGACAGGTTGCGCCGCCATGCCGCGCCGCGCGCGCTGCGCGAGCCACGCCATGTGGACCTCGGAGATCATGTCGGCGGCTTCGTTGGACGCCGCGCCATCGACGCCGATCGACACCGGCACGCCCGCGTCCGCCATCTGGCGCACCGGCGCGATGCCGCTGCCGAGCCGCCCGTTCGATTGCGGACAATGCGCGACCCCGGTCCCGGTCTCGGCGAGCAGCGCGATCTCGCGCGCATCGAGCTTGACGAGATGCGCGTACCAGACATCGTCGCCGAGCCAGTCGTGTTCGCCGCAGAACTCGACGGGCGTCGCGCCATGCATCGCCTTCGCGCTGTCCTGATAGCCAACCGTCTCCGACAGATGACTGTGCATCCTCAAGCCGAGCCTGCGCGCGACGCGGGCGGTCTCGCGCATCTCGTGCGGCGAGATCGAATAGAGCACGGTGGTCGGCGCCATCGCGACACGACGCATCGCGCGCGGCGAGGCATCGTGATAAGTCGATGCCAGCCGCTCGATATCGGCGATATATGCATCGAGCGATTCGGGCCGAAGCGCGGTCGGCAACTCGGCTTCGAGCTGGCGCGTGCGCGTCGCACCGCCGCGTAGCAGCACGAAGCGCAGGCCGAGCTTGCCCGCTTCGTCGAAGAGGATCGCCGAACTGTCGAACGGCATGCCCGGGTAGTACAGGTAGTTGTGGTCCGCGACCGTCGTGCATCCCGAGCGTATCAGTTCGATCAACCCGATGCGAGCAGCGAGGCGGAAGCGCTTCTCATCGAAGAGCGCGCGAAAGCGATACGGCGTCGCGGCGAGCCACGGCGTGAGGGAGGCGTTGAGTCCCGCAGGATCGCCCTTGAGCAGCGACTGGAAGAGATGATGATGCGTGTTGACCCACGCCGGATAGACCACGCAATCGGTGGCATCGACAATCGTCTCGCCTTCGCGCGGCGCGAGCCTGCCAATCGCTGCGATCGTCTCGCCTTCGATGCGGATGTCCGGTCCGTCGACGCGCGCCGGTTCTTCGGCGCTGCCGTCGCCGCCGGTCATGATGGCGGCTGCGTTGCGAATCAGTATGCTCATATCGATGGTCTCAGAGTTCGCTCTCGTGCCAGCCGCGCAAGCCGATGCGCGCGACCCACACGGTGATACCGAACAGCACTACGCCCGTCAGCGTGATCAGAAAAAGCGCCGCAAAAAGGCGCGGAATGTTCAACCGGAATCCCGCCTGCAGAATCTGATAAGCCAGACCCGAACCGCTGCCGCCGGTTCCCGCGACGAACTCCGCAACGACCGCACCGATCAGCGAAAGTCCGCTCGAAATCCGCAAGCCGCCGAAGAAATACGGCAGCGCGCTCGGGACGCGCAGACGCACAAGCGTCTGCCAGCGTGTCGCGCGATTGATGCGAAACAGGCTGACAAGGCCCGGATTAACGCTGCGCAAGCCGAGTGCGGTGTTCGAGATGATAGGGAACAACGCGACGAGCGTCGCGCAGATCACGAGCGCGAACGTCGTGTCCTTCACCCAGATGATGATGAGCGGCGCAATCGCGACAACTGGCGTGACCTGCAGCAAGATCGCGTAAGGAAAAAAGCTCGCCTCGATCAGCGGACTTTGCGCGAATAGCAGTGCGATCGCCACGCCCAGGACCGTTGCGAGTGCGAAGGCGAGCAGCGTGATCTTGAGCGTCGCGAGAAGACTCATGACGAGCATCGGACCATCGGCGACCAATTGCAGCGCGATGTCATGCGGCGCGGGCACGAGATACACCGGCACCTTGAAGAGCGCGCACCAGCCTTCCCAGACCAGCAGCATCAATATGCCGACGACACAGGGCGCCATCGCCTTCGCCACGCCGGGCCGCTGTAACAGCGGAGGGCTGCGCCGGCGCTCGGCTTTCGAATGCATCGCATGCTTCGTTACAAGCGTCTGACTACTCATGATTGCGCTCCCTGGGTATCGACCTGCCTGTTTTCACTCGATGCCAGATGCGCGTCGGTGATCAGGTCCGACAGCGCCTTGCAATGCTGCATGAAAGGTGTCGAAACGCGATACGCTTCGTCGCGTTCGGCCGGCCCGCCGATCGGCACGTCGGCGATCATGCGTCCTGGCCGCGCCTGCATCACAACCACGCGTCCCGACAGATACACCGCCTCGTAGATGCTGTGCGTGACGAACACCACGGTCATGCCGCGCTTCCTCCAGAGCGCGCGCAGATCAGCATCGAGCTTGTTGCGCGTGAATTCGTCGAGCGCGCCGAATGGCTCGTCGAGCAGCAGCAGGTCGGGTTCCGTGACGAGCGCCCGTGCCAGCGACGCACGCATCTGCATCCCGCCCGACAGCTCGCGCGGACGCACCGTGCCGAAGCCGGCAAGACCGACGTTCGCGAGCGCAATGGCGACACGCGCGTCGGCTTCGCGTCGCGGTACGTGCGCGAGGTCGAGCGGCAGGCGCACGTTGTCGGCAATCGACGCCCAGGGCATCAGCGTGGCTTCCTGGAACACCATCGACATGCGCCGCCCAACCGATCCGACGACGCTGAACGACTGGCCCCACCACCGCATGTGACCGTGCGTGGGTGTCTCGATGCCGGCGAACATCTTGAGCAGCGTGCTCTTGCCACAACCCGACGGTCCGAGCAGCGAGACGAATTCTCCCGCGCCGATGGTGAGGCATACATCGTCCAGTGCGATCGTGCCGTTCGGATATACCTTGTCGATACGCTGGACGGCGAGCGCCGTGTCTTTGCTGTCATCGCTCATGGCCTCATGCCTCCTCTGTATCGATGCGGAACACTTCGCGCTCGCCATGCTCTTCGAGTAGCTCGAGCAGCATGCGGCGCATCAGCAGTCCGGGCTGATCGGATGCCATGTGGCATTCCTGCTGGCGGCGCACGTCGATGCACGCGTCGTAGTCGGTGGCTTCGAGAATCTCGCGGTCTTCATCGGTGATCGGCCGGTCCCAGTCGATCAGCTCCTGGGTCGAACATTGCGCTTCGGTGTCGTTGCGATAGAGCCATTGCACGAGCATCATCGTCCTGTCGTCGATCGGCGTTGCGCAGTTGTAGATGATGTGATGCACGCCGCTTGCCGGATACATGCAGCCGAAGCGCCGCGCGAACGGCACGTACCATCGGTTCATCAGATGGCGCTCGGTGATGTCGTCGGTAGTGCCCGTGATGCGGAAGCTCGCTTGCGGGTTGCGGATCGGCACGCGCGTCTCGGCCTCAAAGCCCCATTCGCTCGGACGGAACTCGTACTTCGATGGCTTCGGATTGTCGAAGAGACCGAAGTTCGACTTGTGCACGAAGCTGAAGTGCGAGTTGTCGAACGAATTCTCCATCATGCGCAGCGCGCTCGTGTTCCACTGTTCGTAGAACTGTAGGATGCGCCGGTAGCCCGGTGCGGTTTCCTCGGCAAATTGGGGAATCGGCTGCAGCGGATCGTCGAGCGCAACCCACGCGTAACCGTAGCGCTCCTCGCAGCGATACGACTGCACGATCGCGCGCGAGGGAATCTCGCCGCCCGCGTTTTGCGGAATGCGCACGCACTTGCCGCTGCAGTCGTAGGTCCAGCCGTGATAGCCGCAAGCGATGTTGCCATCGGCATCGACGAATCCCTTCGACAGCTTCGCCGTGCGATGGCAACAGCGGTCGCGCAGCGCATGCGGCTTGCCGCCCGCGCCTTTCCACAGGACGATCGGTTCGTTAAGCAGCGTGAACGGCTGCGGACCTTCGTCCAGTTGCGAGATCGGCATGACCGCGTACCAGAAGCGGCGCAAGACTTTCTGACGTGTGACCAGCATGATCGGACTCCTTGATTCCGTGAAGCCCGCTCAGGGCATGACTTTCGCGTTCTGGATGTACTGCAGCGTATAGGCGCTCTTGTAGTCGGTGCTCGCCTTGAGCAGCTTCGCGCCGACCATGTAGTCGTAGGTCTTCTTCCAGCGCGTGTCGGTCATCGCGCCGATGCCGAGCGTCGATGCATCTCCGCCCGTCACGAGCTTCAGTTTCTTCAGTTGCGCCACGCCGAACGCGAGCTGCGCATCGGTCATCTCGGGATTGTCCTTCTTGATGAGCGCGTTGCCCGGCGCCGGATTGGCGAGATAGCTTTTCCAGCCTTCCATCGACGCCTTCACGAAGCGCGCGACCACATCGGGCTTCTCGGCAAGAGTCTTCTTCATGCCGACGATGGTGGTGTTGTAGGGCGGATAGCCGGCGTCGGCAAAAAGGAAAAAGTGCGTTTTCACGTTCGCGCGATCGGCCTGGAACGTCTCGGATGACGGATACGCCTGCATTGCGACGTTCGCATCAGCGAAGAACGGCTGGATGTTGAACGTATAGGGACGCGTCTGACCGTCGCTATAGCCATACTTCTCCTTGAGCCAGGGCCACCACGACGTGCGGCCCGAGCCCGCGACGAGGATCGTCTTGCCTTTGAGGTCCGCGAGGCTCTTCACGTCGTCGTGCGTGAGCATGCCTTGCGGGTCAAACTGGAACGAGGCGGCGACCGTCGTCACCGGAATCCCCGCCTCGACGCTCGACAGCACCTGGAAGTCGTAGCCGAGAATGAAATCAGCCTGGCCGCCGACGAGCAACTGCATACCGTTGACCTGCGGGCCGCCCATCTTGATCGTGATGTCGAGCCCGGCTTTCTTGTAGAGGCCCGTGGCCTGCGCCTGATAGAAGCCGCCGTGCTCGGCCTGCGCATACCAGCTCGTCAGGATGGTGATGTGATCGTCGGCGTGCGCCGATGTCGTCGAACAGATACTCGCGGCCAGAACGATGCTGCTCAAGATGCGATTCAATACACGCATGAAAAGGGCTCCCCTGTTAGAACGTAGGAAGACCATGCGGACGTAAGAACGTGTCGGGCGCGATGCGCTCGGCGTGCCGGATGACGATCGAGGAAGATTCGGGGCGATTCACGCAACGCTTCCTGTCGACGGAATCCGGACGATTCCGTTCGAACGTCGAGGCTGGTCGACGTAGGCGCGCGATGCGCCCCAAGAGCAATGCCCCACGCCGGTCAGATACGCCGACGCTAGCCGCTTATACTCTGCAACGCTTTAAGCGATATCCATGCCAGAGATTCGTTGCCGGGACTGGCGTACCTCGTGTCGTTGCAAGCCTGTCCGAGCCGGCGATACAGGGGCAGCGGCGCCCAATCATGGGGCATGGACGCACTGTCAAGGAACGCCTTCGGCCCTCACAGAACTCGGATCGGATTCGGCCAAGCCATCTAACCAGTACATGACGGATTTCGGGGGCGATGGGTATGCGAGCGCCACCGCGCATCTGGACTGGATAGGCGGCTTATGTGGATGACCGAAATAGCCCTTTGCAAGCGGCCATTACGGAGGACGCAGTCCGAGTGGCAGCAGCGGATCGTTCAGCGCCCGTCGACAGCGGTAGTGTGAAGCTGAGACTGCGGCACGGCCATTGGAGCACTGGACGTTTATTCCTTGTGGCGCCACCGGAGAGCATCAGGCTTTGAAAGCCTATACGCAAGTAAGGCATTCCTGCTCGCACCAGCCAAACGTCGCGATCGGCATCGTGTTCGACGCGGGGAAGAACTGCGTGAAATATTGGCGGCGGGGCCGATCAGCGTGAATGTCCCCGCCGCAGGTCGCTCACGCACGCGGCGACCGCTCACATGACGTGAATGAGACTAATGTAACTGCTTCTTTAGATCGCTCAGTTCGGCATGAACCGAACTGACTGCTTTCCTGATCCTGGCATTGACATTCGCAGCGCGTTCGCACGCTTTTTCCGCGCTGTCGCCGATCCGCTCAAGATCGTCCACCCATTGGCGCATGCGATCCTGATCGTTCGAAGCTATCACTTTCTTTGCCGACGCGGATTGTTGATCTAGCTCATCAACGCACTTGACGAGGTCCTTGGGGAGGGTTGCGTCGGCATGACAGGTTTGTGAAGCCTGCTCGATGGATTGCTGCAGGTGCGTGAAACGCTTCTGGATTTCGCTGACTTGCATCATGGTTGACACTCCTTTGTGAAAGCGTGTCTTGCTCTCTAAAACGAGCCTGGCGCGATTGCGGCGTACCGCCCTGGCGCGCATGTTACTACCCCCCGTGCCATCGAGCCAGCCGGCGTCGTGCAGCGTCGGTGCTCTGCTTTCCTGCGGTGGGTCGGAGTGCCAGACAGGCAGGATCCTCATGTAGGGCGAAGGCGGTTTGGAAGCAGAAGTACGTATTCGCTAATGCCGGTTTCGATAGTCATGCTGGCTGCATGTTGCGATGCGATGAGCGGGGAGAACGTCGGAAAACTTACTTTTAGCGTGAAGAGGCCGCGGCTGGTGATCTACTGCATGAATGTCGGCGCCGCCCATGGCTCTCGCCATCCTGTCGACGCTTTAAGACGGCGAGGCGATCATTATGCAGCTCAGTGTACCTGTGGCGCGCATTTCAAATTTACCAAATGGGTCGGGCACAATGCCACCGACGCCGAACCTTGCCGACCTGCAAGCGGCGTATTGCGTTCATCTTTGGGGCAAGCAGTACTTGCGCTGCGCGCACAAGGAAGGACTCGTCGGGAAATCGGAGCGTCTCTTAACCTCGACAGCAAAACCGTCGCAAATCTCGATCGTATGCGCGGCAAGCCACTGTCGCACCAATCAGAGTAAAAAATGCGGCGTGCCAAATAGGTGGCGATTGAACATCAAGCGACGGTCTCGAACCCCAGCGTCGACTAAGGATGAAAGCTCGCCCTTTTTTCAGTGTGGCGCAAAGCGTTATGTGAGGGTCCAAGTCGCAACTTTCGCCAAACTCGGTGGCGCAGTAGCCAAAACTTGCGATGTAGGTCGCGACATTGCCCAATTGCCGCGTCAAGCGTTGGTCGGCTAAATCCCCTGCACAGCAGAGATTGCAAGTCGCCACTTTTTTGATAACTGAGAGGCGCCGTAAGCAACGTGGGCGATTGCCCCCAAGGTGAGGTTTTTCGGGAGCCAAAGGCTTCCGTTCTACCCGGATTGAGCAATTGCCGCGAGCGCGAGGTCTCGAATGCGGGGCCGACCTCCTGGAACTCCTCACCATGGCGCACAAAGCGTCGTTCTCTCGACTCCTGGAAATCCTCACCATCCTGGAAGATCTCACCTCAACAGGCTCGCTTCAACTTTTAGCCCTGCATTTCAGCGTGTTTCTCGCGCACTGGACACCGACGCGCTCCGCGCTCGCTGGTTCGAAACGCAATCGTTGACCGCAACGCTGAAGCCAGCGAAGCACGCGCTGCGCACTTCGACGCACCTCATCCCCATCGCCGTTCCGACGCACACCGTGTGAGCCGTCGCGCATCCCGCCCACTGCTCCCGTAAACCCTCACCGTAGCGCCACCTCCTGGAATTCCTCACCATTCGCGCGTCGCTCGATCCGGGCCTCGCCCATGCACGCCATTCATATCGACCATTTTTGGCCCGAATTTGACCGCGTTTATCGCCGCTCATATCGTGCAGCCATGTCGTCCGGATGTGATTCGCCCCGCTGCGTAGAGCCATCGTCACGCGGGAACCTCAATCTTCGTTCTCCCTGAGCCATGAACTCTGACGCCGTGAATTCCGATCTGAGTGCCCCGCTCGCATCACGCCGATCCGCCGCCGCGACGAGCGGCGTACGACGCGCGGTCACGACCGCCGTGCTGGGTCAAATCCTCGAATGGTATGACTTCTTCCTGTATGGAACGGCCGCCGCGCTGGTATTCGACAAGCTGTTCTTCCCCGTCGGCAGCGATCCGCTCACCGGCACCATCGCCGCGTTCGGCGGCTTCACGGTCGGCTTTATCGCGCGGCCGATCGGCGGTGTGCTGTGCGGACATCTCGGTGACCGCTACGGGCGCAAGCTCGTGACGATGCTGACGCTGTTCGCGATGGGCACGGCGACCATGTTGATGGGCGTGCTGCCCACCTACCAGCAGATCGGCCTCGCCGCGCCGGCGCTGCTCGTGTGTCTGCGCATCGTGCAGGGGCTCGCCGCGGGCGGCGAATGGAGCGGCAGCATCCTGCTGATCCATGAGAACGCGCCGCAATCGAAGCGCGGCGCGCTCGCCGCATGGAGTCCGTGCGGCGCGGCGCTCGGCTTCGTGCTGTCGACCGGTGCGTTCCTGCTGGTGCAGAACCTGTCGTCTGCCGATTTCCTGAGCTGGGGCTGGCGCATTCCGTTTCTCTGCAGCGCCGCACTCGTCGCACTGGGCTTGTGGATGCGCCGCTCGGTCGGCGAAAGCGCCGCGTTCGCTCGAGCGAAGGCAACGCGTCGCGACACCCGCATGCCGGTGATCGAAGTGTTGCGGCAATGTCCTCGCGAAGTGCTGACGATCTTCGGTTTGCGCTTCGGCGAAGGCGGTGCGTCGTACATCTTCTTCGCGTTCTCGATCGCGTATGGCCAGTTCCTCGGCATCAAATCGAGCTGGATCCTCGGCGGCCTGACTCTTTCGATGCTGCTGATGATTCCGTTCTCGCTGTTCTTCGGCTACCTGACCGACAAGGTCGGACGCAAGCCCGTGTATCTCGCCGGCGCGATTGCGTTGGTGCTCGTCGCATGGCCGTACTTTGCGCTGCTCGGCTCCGGCGAATACTGGAAAGTGATCACGGCCCTCGTGCTGGCGAACAGCCTCACGCTCGGCATCCTCGAAGGCGCGCAGCCCGCGTTCATCAGCGAACTGTTGCCGGTACATCTGCGCTTCTCGGGGCTTGGCATCGGGCGCGAAGTCTCCTCGGTGCTCGGCGGCGGCCTGTCGCCGATGATCGCCACGGCGCTGCTCGCGCACTATCGCAGCGCGACGCCGGTCGCTCTGTACCTCGGCGTGCTCGGCCTGATTACCGTGATCGCGACGCTGCTCGCCCGGGAGACCTATCCGAAAGCGATGCGCATCGAAGCGCATCAGAAAACCGAATGACATCGTTCACATCACCGAATCAAGAGGTAACGCGCATGCACGCCGTTCATACCGCCAGCGCCCGCGCTTGCACCGCCGACGCACCCATCATCGACACGCAGGAGGACTACCCCGAATACACGGGCCCGCTGTCGCTCGATGACCTGATCACCGAAGTCGAGCGTCGCCGCGACGAGTTCGACGCGGTTTCACACGTCCCGCGCGACATGATCGTGAAGATGAAGCGCGCGGGCATCTTCCGCGCGAGCACGCCGAAACGCTTCGGCGGCGACGCGCTGCCGCCGCCACAGTTTCTGGCGATGCTCGAACGCATCGCGATCGCCGATGGGTCGACCGCATGGGTCGCGGCCTTTGGCTCCGCGAACACGTATCTTGCGTCGCTGCCGGTCGAGACTCAGGCCCGCATCTACGCATCCGGTCCGGACCAGGTTTTCGCGGGCGGCCTGTATCCCCTGCAACCGGCCGAGCGTGCGCCCGGCGGCTACGTCGTGTCGGGTCAATGGCGTTTCGCGAGCGGCTGCAAGGGCGCGGACTGGCTCGGCGTCGGCATCGGTGGCGCGCCGGGCAAGGTCGGCGACGCGAACGCGGGCAAGCCGTTCACGGCCGTGTTTCCGGCGAGCGAAGTCGAGATCGTCGACAACTGGAACGTGGTCGGCATGCAAGGCACCGGGAGCCACGATCTGCGCCTGAAAAACAAGTTCGTCGACGAGCAATGGACCTTCGTGCGCGGCGGTGCGCCGCTGATCGACGAGCCGCTCTACCGCTACCCCGCCGTCGCATATCAGGCGCAGGTGCATGCGGCTGTGAACCTCGGGCTCGCGCGCGCGGCGCTCGACCTGCTGGCCGGTATGTCCGGCGTAACCAGAACGACGACCGGCGCGCCGCGTCTTGCCGACCGCGCGTACTATCGCTCGGGTCTCGCGCAGGCCGAAGCGAATCTGCGCAGCGCGCGCGCGTTCTTCTTCGAGTCGGCGCAAACTTCGTGGCGCACGGTCATGGCGGGCGACCCCGTATCGCCCAGCGAGGCCAATCTGCTGCGGCTCTCCGCGACGCATGCAGCGCATACGTGCGCCGAGGTGGTCATGCAGGCATACAAGATGGCTGGCATCGGCGCGATCTATCGCGAGAGCCGCATGCAGCGGATGGTGCGCGATTCGATCGTCGTCACGCAGCACGCGTTTCTCGGCGAAGGCACCTACGACGCGTCGGGCGCGCTGTTCGTCGGCATACCGCCGGTCACGCCCTATCCCTGAGCGACATAGGAGCGACTGTCATGACGCACGACGAAACGCGCACGCACTTCCGCAACGCGATGGCTTGCCTCGGCGCGGCCGTCAACATCATCACGACCGATGGTCCGCGCGGGCGCTGCGGCATCACCGCGAGCGCGGTCTGTTCGGTGACCGATACGCCGCCGACCATGCTGGTGTGCATCAATCAATCGAGCTATGTGCATGACGTGATGCACGAAAACGCGAACCTGTGCATCAACATCCTTGGCGCGCACTGCCAGGACCTGGCGCGCGTGTTCGCGGGCATGACGGGTTGCTCGATGGACGCACGTTTCGATCAATGCGCGTGGCAGCCGGGAGCGCTCGGCGCTCCAGTGCTTGGCGACGCGCTCGCGAGCCTCGAAGGACAGATCGTCGACAGCAGGACGGTGGGCTCGCACTCGGTGATGTTCGTGCGGATCGAGCGGATCGCCACGCGCGATGACGGCGATGGCCTCGTCTACTTCGGCAGGCAGTTCCACCGGCTTGCGCGTGCCGGTGTCGCGGCTTGCGAGGCGGCATGACGATGCAGGTCTGTCTCTTTCTGATCGGCACGAGCGACGCGCGGCAATCGCTCACGGACCCGCGCGCGCTGCTGCGGGCCGCCACGCAAGTCGCGGGCCTGCGCAAGCTGATCGTGCACGAGCCGATCGCGGGACAGGTCGATGCGCGTATCGCGCCGGCGGCGGATGCGCCGTCGTGCGTGCTGCAGTGGTACTTCGACGAACTCGAGCCGCTCGAAGCCGCGCTCGAACCTGACGGCGCGATCGCGCACGCGTTGCATTCGGCCATGCGCGCCGAATTCAGCCCGCAAAGCTTCTCGCAGCAGGTGATGGCCGTGCGCATCTTCGCGCCACCGCAGGCTGCGTCGGTCGAAGACAACGCGCAACGCTGCACCTATCTGGTCGCATACGAAGGCGTCGCGCAAGACTTCAACGCGTGGCTTACGCACTATCTGGCGCATCATCCGCCGTTGATGCTGCAATTGCTGGCGCTGCGCGAAATGGAGATCTACACGCGCATCGACAGCCGCAGCGGTTTGCCGTTTGCGCGCGCGAGCGCGATGCAACGCAACAAGGTCGTGTTCGACGATGCGAGCGCGCTCACCGATGCGCTCGCGTCGCCGGTGCGCGATGCGATGCGCCGCGACTTCCACGCGCTGCCGCCGTACAGCGGCGCGACGCCGCATTTTGCAATGCGCAGCATCTACGGTAACCTCGCCGCATATTGACCGGCGCGTCGCGCGGCCAGCGACATGCCTTAGTTTGCGAGAGCTGCGCATGAACAAGCTGAATCCCGGCATCGCCGATCTGAATCTTCTGCGCGTGTTCCTCGCGATCTGGGACCTGCGCAGTCTGACGGCGGCCGGCGATCGGCTCGGTCTCACGCAACCGGCGGTCAGTCATGCGCTGCGCCGCCTGCGCACTCTGTTCGAAGACCCGCTGTTTTCGCGCACGCCCAACGGCATGGTCCCCACCGATGCCGCGTACCGCCTCTATCCGCCGCTCGCGCAAGCGTTCGCGATCATCAACGAAGCCGTGCAGCAGCTGGCGAAGTTCGAGCCGTCGACCGCGCGACGGGTGTTTCGCGTGTCGATGTCGGACATGTCGGAGTTCTACTTCTTGCCCCCGCTCGCCGCGCTGCTCGATCGCGAAGCGCGCGGCATCCGCATCGAGGTTGCCAATGTGGCGGTCGAGTCGGTCAGCGCGGCGATGCGCGCCGGCGAAGTCGATCTCGCGCTCGGCTATGTGCCTGGTCTCGACGCGGGCTGCGTGAGCCGGACGCTGTTCGTCGACGAGCACGTGTGCGTGGTGCGCGCCGGTCATCCGCTGCGCAAGACGAGGCCGAGCCGCGAAGATCTGACCGCGCTACGCTACGTGTACGCGAGCACCAATGCGACCGGGCATCGGATGGTCGAGCAATGGCTCGACGAGCTGAACCTGAAGCGCGAGGTCGTGCTGCGGCTGCCGCATTTCGTCGTCGCGCCCGAGATCGTGATGAATACCGATCTTGCCGTGATCTTTCCGAAAAGCATCGCCAAGCGCTTCAACCGCGGCAAGGCGTTCCGGATTCTGCCGCTGCCGTTTCCGCTGCCGCCGATCGAAATTCAGGTGCACTGCCACTCGCAGTTCGCGGCGGACCCCGGCATCGCGTGGCTGCGCGAGACCATCCATACGATGTTTCATCAGCCGGCACGCTGAGCGAGCGTGAGCTTGCCCGCGGGTGCCCGGACACGCCGGGCATATTAGCTGCACTGATACCCGCCCTGCTTTTCGGCTAATTTGACGCCACTATCTGTCGCCTCGACACTGCGTATCGTGCGAAGCCTTTTCTGAAAGGCCGCCATCCCCCCAATTCAAATGCGAGCAGACATGTCCTCCGTTCAATCCCCGATCGCGGCCGGGCGCGCCACGGCAGAGTCGGATCGCGCACTCAGGAAAATCATCATTGCGTCGGTGGCCGGCAACGCGATGGAGTGGTACGACTTTTTCGTGTACGGCACCGCGGCTGCGCTGGTGCTCGGGCAACTGTTCTTTCCCGCGCACGCGGACCCGTTGATCGGCACGATCGGGGCGTTTGCCGCGTTTGCGATCGGCTTCGTCGCGCGTCCGCTGGGCGGCATCGTGTTCGGGCATATCGGCGACCGCTATGGACGCCGCGCGTCGCTCGTCTGGACGCTGCTGATCATGGGCTTTGCGACCTTCGGCATCGGGCTGCTGCCGACCTATGAGCACGTCGGTCTGGCCGCCCCCGCGGCGCTCGCGGGCTTGCGCTTGCTGCAAGGCATCGCATCAGGTGGCGAATGGGGCGGCGGCGTGCTGATGATCAGCGAGAACGCGCCGCCCGAAAAACGCGGCTATTTCGCGGCGTGGAGTCAGCTCGGCGTGGGCGGCGGCTTCGTGCTGTCGGCGGGCGCGTTCCTCGCGGTGCAAGCGCTGCCTCACGATCAGTTCATGTCATGGGGATGGCGTCTGCCGTTTCTCGCGAGCATCGTGATTTTCGCGCTCGGCGTGTACATCCGTCACAACCTGCCGGAGAGCCGCGACTTCGAGAACGCGGAGAAAGCCGGCAAGACCGCGCATATGCCGGTGCTCGAAGCGATCAAGCGTCACCCGAAAGAGATCCTGATGGCGATGGGTCTGCGGGTCGCGGAAAACGGCGGCGCTTATATCTTTCTCGCGTTCTCGCTCGTGTACGGCAAGTTCGTCGGCATTTCGAATTCGGTGATGCTGACCGGCGTGATGCTCGCGATGGTGGTCGAAATGGGCGCGATGCTCGCGTGGGGCAAGCTGTCGGACCGCATCGGGCGCAAGCCGGTGTATATGATCGGCGCGGTGTCGCTCGTGGTGATGGCGTTTCCGTTCTTCTGGCTGCTCAACACGCAGTCCACGCCGCTGATCTGGCTCGCGCTTTTGCTCGGCACGGCCGTCTGCCACGGCGCGATGATCGGCACGCTGCCAGCGCTCGTCGGCGAACTGTTCAGCACCGAAGTCCGTTATTCCGGCGTGGCGCTCGGTCACGAAGTCGCGTCGATCTTCGCGGGCGGCCTGTCGCCGCTGGTCGCGACCGCGCTGCTCGCGCACTACCAGGCCTACTGGCCGGTTGCCGTGTTCCTGATCTTGCTCGGTCTCGTTACCGTCGTCACGCTGAAGTTCACGCACGAAACGCGTCAGCCGTAATGCTTCGCCTGCCTGGCGTGCAAGCCTTCGCGCGGTGACGTGTATCGCGCGAAGGCTTCGCTTTGGCCCGCGCAGTCCGAGGTAAAGGAGTGCGGTAACATGGCACTCCCTCAAGACCCGGTCCTCATGTCAGCGCATGAAAGTCGACACCACCACCGTTCGTCTCGTCGTCGCGATGGTCGAAGAGGGCAGCATCTCGCGGGCGGCCAACCGGCTGGGGCTCGCGGTGGCGGCGGCGTCGCGGCGCGTGTCGGATCTCGAGGAGCAACTCGGCACGAAGCTCTTCAGGCGCGTACCGCATGGCGTAGAAATGACCGAGTCGGGTGGCAAGCTGCTCGGCTATCTGCAGCAGGTCGACACGCTGGTTGACCGGCTCGCGAGCGAGGCGCAGGCACTCGTGAGCGGGTTCGACGGACGCATCGTGATCGGCGCGCCGAAAGCCGTGATCATCGAGTTTCTCGCCGCGGATATCGCCGCGATCCGGAATGCCTATCCGGGCATCTCGCTGAAGATCGTCGAAGAGAACAGCCGCATCGTGCAGCAGATGTTGCGCGACAAGATGATCGACATCGGCATCTACGAAAAGAAGAGCGGCTTTCTCGATCTGCCGCAAATGCGCTATCGCGAGGACCGGCTGGTGCTCGTTTATAGCCGCGCACATTTCCATCTTGACCCGCAGCCGATCACGCTCGACGCCTTGCTCGAGCTTCCGCTCGTCAGCCTCGGCAAGGGCTCGGCAATCCTTGCCGCCGTGCAGCGCGCGTTTCACAGCCGCGGCCGCCGCTTCGATTGCGACTATCTGGTCAATGGTTTCGACACGATGCTCGCCGTCGTGCGGCACGGGCTCAGCGTGGGTCTGATGCCGCCCGACGTGCTGCGCAGCTTCCATCCCGAGGACGGCCTCGGTGTCGTCGAGCTCGCGGGTGACTGGCATCAACGTAGCTACGTACTGTCTTGTGTGGAAGGACATGCGCAGGCGCAGACGCTGCGCAACGTCGAAGCCGCGCTCACGGCCGGACGGCGCGTGGCCGGCCGCTGAAGCGCGGGCGCAGCAGTTCCTGCGCTCGACGCCCTCGACTGCAAGGCACCCCCTTCGTCTTTTGCGAAACCAGGTATGACCGTCGCATTCTTGCGGCGGCACCCTCGCGTGCGCGACAGTTGACGCACGCCAACACGGTGCTGCAACGGCCGGCCGCGCGACAGCGGCCCGGCAGGAAAAACAGGAGACGACATGACGCAAAACCACGCACAAACACCATCCAGCGACGACGCGGATACGGACAACCGGCCGTTGCCGCTGCAGGGCATCCGTGTGCTCGACGTCAGCCAGGTGATGGCCGGCCCGTTCGCCTGCATGATGCTCGCCGATCTCGGCGCGGACGTCATCAAGGTCGAACCCCTCGAAGGCGACCAGACGCGCGGCGCCATGGGCTTCAAGATGAAAGGCCCGGACAGCATGGGTTTTCTGAACATGAACCGCAACAAGCGCTCGGTCGCGCTGGACCTGAAGACCGACGAAGGGCGCGAGTTTTTCTACAAGCTGGCCAGGACCGCCGACGTGATCGTCGAGAACTATCGGCCCGGCGTGGTTCAGCGGCTGCGGATCGATTACGGGACGATCCGTGAAATCAACCCGAAGATCGTCTACGCGAGCATCTCGGGCTTCGGTCAGAGCGGCCCGTGGTCGCAGCGCCCCGGCTTCGACCTGATGGCGCAGGCCATGTCCGGCGTCATGAGCGTGACGGGCCACAAAGGCGGCAAGCCCGTGAAGGCCGGCGTGCCGGTGGCGGACATCGGCTGTGCGCTGTTCGCCGTGTACGGCGTGCTTTCCGCTTATATCGGCGCGCAGAAGACCGGGCAGGGGCAACACGTCGACGCGTCTTTGTTCGATTCGGCGATGGCCTTCTCGATCTGGGACATGTCGGATTACTGGGGAACGGGTGTCGAGCCGACGCCGCTTGGCACCAGCAACAAGATGAGCGCGCCGTATCAGGCCGTGAAGGCGCGCGACGGTTACTTCGTGATGGGCGCAACCAACCAGAAGCTGTGGTCGCGTCTTTGCGAACTGCTGGAGCGGACCGATCTGCTGACGAATCCCGAGTTCGAGACCGTTTCGCTGCGCCTGAAGAACCGCGAGGCGCTGATCGAATCGCTCGAGAAGTCGTTCGGCCAGCGCGACTGCGAGGCATGGATCGAGACGATGCTGGCCGCGGGCATTCCTGCCGGACCGATCCTGTCGTATCCGCAAGCCTTCAGCAGCGAACATGCGCAGTATCGCCGCATGTGCATGGAGATCGACCATCCGGTTGAAGGCAAGGTCAAGAACATCGGCTTTCCGGTCAAGATGCTCGGTACGCCGCAGCGCGTGCGACGCCATCCGCCGCGGCTGGGCGAGCACAACGACGAGCTTTACGCAGAGATCAACGGGGCCGCGAAATGAGCGAAGCGACGAGTGAGAAAGTCAGGCTCGAACGTCTGACGGAGTCGGTCGCGCAGATCGTGATCGACCGCCCCGAGCGGCACAACGCGATGTCGATGCCGATGTACGAGACCTTGCTGGCATTGATCGACCAATGCCGTGCGGACGAAACCGTAGGTTGCATCGTTCTACGCGGCGCGGGCGGCAAGTCCTTTATCTCGGGCACCGACATCGACTACTTCCGCGACTTTACGGCAGGCTCGCAGGGCGTCGAATACGAAGCGCTCGTCGAACAGGTGATCGACGCGGTCGAACGCATTGCGGTGCCCACCGTCGCCGCGATCGACGGTTGGGCCGTGGGTGGCGGACTCGCCATCGCTACCGCGTGTGACTTCCGCATCTGTGCGGAGGGCTCGCGCTTCGGCGCGCCGATCGCAAAGACGTTATCGAACACGCTGTCGTCACGCAATCTCGCGAGGCTCGTGGCGGCATTCGGCGTGCCGCGCGTGAAGAAGATGCTGCTGCTCTCCGATTTCCTCAGCGCCGCCGAAGCGCACGCGTGCGGCTATGTGTATGACGTCACGGCAAAGGAACAGGTCGGCAACGCGGCGTGCGCGCTCGCCGCGCGGCTCGTTGCGCTATCGCCCGTGACGCAGCATGCGGTCAAGGAGAGCTTGCGGCGCATCGTGATCGATCAAAGCCTCGCAGACGAGGATCTCGTCGAGCAGGTGTACGGCAGCCAGCGGTTCCGCGACGCCGTCGCGGCCTTCGGCTCGGGAACGCCGAAGGGCTGAGCGTCCTGCGCTGCACGCGCAATGGCAGGGCTTCACCGCAAAAAATAAATGACATCTGGAGGACGACACATGAAACGCCTGTCGCTGAAGGCCACCACCACCGTGCTGGTGATGTTGTGCCTGATGTATTTCATCACCTATGTGGATCGCGTCAACATCAGTACGGCAGCGGGGCAGTTCAAGAGCGAGCTTGGCCTCAGCAATACGCAGCTCGGCATCATTTTTTCGGCATTCGCGTATCCGTACGTGATCTTCCAGTTTGTCGGCGGATGGGTCAGCGACCGCTTCGGCGCGCGCCGCACGCTGCTTGCATGTGCGGCAATCTGGGCCGTGGCGACCGCGCTGACCGGCATGGCGGGCGGTTTCGCTTCGCTGATCGCGGCGCGCCTGCTGCTGGGTCTCGGCGAAGGCGCGACGTTTCCGGCCTCGACCAGCGCGATGGCTGCACGATCCGACGATTTCGCTGATCTTCCTTGCCGCGGCGATGTTCTTCAACGAAATGAACGTCGGCCCGATGTGGGCGATTCCGATGGACGTCGCCTACGACCGCTCCGGCACGGCCAGCGGCATCATGAGCGGCACCGGCTTCACTGCGGCGATCGTGAGCCCAGTCATCGCCGGGTTGGTCGCCGACCGGTTGCACAGCTGGGATCTGACGTTCGTACTGTCGATCGCCGTGATGCTTTTCGGCATCGTGCTGAGCTTCTTCGTGAAGCCGAACATGCCGTTTTCGAATGACGCGACGCAGCCGCGCAGCGAACCGCAACGCAAGGAGGACGCGCTGTCGGGCGCTTGACACTTCAGCATAAAATAAATCGCATTGATGCAAGCACGGTTTTTTAATCTATTTTGCTTATCCGATGCGGGGCGCTAATCTCGGCATATCGTCCCCGCCAGGAATACATCGGAAGGCAATCATGCAAGCGCAAACCCTGAAGGTTCGGGTCGACGCCTTGTGCGAAGAAGCGCACGGGGTCCGCTCGTTCAGCATTTCGCGGCTCGATGGGCTGCCGTTCGAGCGCTACGAACCCGGCGCACATATCGACGTCACGAGTCCTTCGGGCGTCACGCGGCAATACTCGTTGTGCGGCGACCCGGAGTGTATCGAGTCGCAGATTTTCGCGGTGAAGAAGGAGGAGCAATCGCGCGGCGGCTCGCGCTCGCTTCATGAAGAGGTGAGGGTCGGCACCGAGCTATCGGTCGGCGCGCCGCGCAACCTTTTTCGTCTCGAAGAAAGCGCGGACGAGCACATCCTGATCGGCGCGGGCATCGGCATTACGCCGTTGCTGTCGATGGCTTTTCGGCTCGCCGCGCGGCACGCGCGCTTCACGCTGCACTATTTCGCCCGCAGCGAGGCGCACGCGGCCTTCATGACGCTGCTCAGGCGCGAGCCGTTCGCACGGCACGTGAAGCTGCATTTCGGCGTGAGGCCCGAGGAGCTGAAACCCGCGCTCGATGCGTGCCTGCTCGATGCAGGCGCGAACGCGCATGTCTACACGTGCGGTCCCTCGCCGTTCATGGATTTTGTCGTCGCCGGCGCTCAGCAACGCTTGCCCGCGGAAGCGATTCATCTCGAGCGCTTCAAGGCGGAGCCGGCTCCCGTGGCCGAAGCATCGCTCGATAGCTTCGACGTGCAATTGGCGAGCAGCGGTCAGACGGTGCGAGTCGATGCGAACACGTCGATCGTCGACGCGCTCGCGTCGATCGGTGTCGAAGTGGACACGTCATGCGGCGAAGGCGTGTGCGGTACCTGCATGGTCGATGTGGTCAGCGGCGAGCCCGAGCATCGCGATCACTGCCTGAGCAAGGCCGAGCGCGCGAGCAATAGCGTGATCTGCTGCTGTGTGTCGCGCTCGCGCACTCCCGTGCTCGTGCTCGACCTCTGATTTGCCTCCGCGCAATCACATCTTCTCGAAGCCCGCGAGGATCTCGGTGATGAGGCCGCGCATCCACGCGATGCCTTCGTCTTCGTGGAAGTGCTCGTGCCAGTGCATCGTCACGGCGGCCTTCGGCAGCGGCACGGGCAGTGCATAGATCCGGAACGCGTCGCCGCGATTGAGGATATGCGCGAGCCGTTCGGGTAGCGTCGCGAACAGATCCGTCGCGGCCAGCACGCCAGGCACCGCGACGAAGTGCGGCAACGCGAACGCGATATTGCGGCCGACGCCTTGCGCGCGCAGCGCGTCGTCGAGCGCATGGTGGCTATGTTCGAGCGAGCGCACCTGGATGTGCGACGCGGCCAGAAACCGTTCGAGCTTCAGCGTGTCACCGCTCGGCAGGTCGCGGCGCTTGCGCGTCATGCAAACATACGATTCCTCGAACAGCAGGCTATGCCGCGTGCGCGGCAGCAGCGACGGCAGATTGCCGATCGCGAAGTCCAACCGGCTCGAGCGCAGCGCCTCCTCGATCTCCTCCACCGGCAACGGCTCGACGACCAGCTTCACGCGCGGCGCGGACTTCTGCAGCGCCGCGCACAGCGCGGGCAGATAGGCCATTTCGCCCGCATCCGATAGCGACAGACGAAACGTGCGCGTGCTCGTCGCCGGATCGAAACGCTCCGCGTAACGCAGCGCCTGACGCACGGTATCGAGCGCGTGGCCGACGATTTCCGCGAGCTCGAGCGCGACGGGGGTCGGCTGCATACCGGCGCGCGTACGGATAAAGAGCGGATCGTCGAACATCGCGCGCAGACGGCCGAGCGAGTAGCTGACCGCGGGCTGCGACAGCGCGAGGCGTTCGCCCGCTTTCGTCAGGCTGCGCTCCTCGACGATCGCCTGAAACACCCTCAGCAGATTGAGATCGACGTGGTCGATGGAGGTCATGGGGTCTCTTGTGATATCAGCCGAACTTATTCGACAACCTGTTTTTAATCGATTTGACGCATGATCGTCGCAAAGCGAGACTGATGTCAACGAGAGGATGCGCTGATGTGTTGCACGCGACTCGTCGCGTCGATGTGCGTCTTCATTCCAACCACGCAACTGCCCCCGCATACGATGAGTACGCCGACCTATCAAACCATCGACACCAGCGCTTTAGCCAGGCGCGCCGAGGCCGATCGCATCGCGCCTTCCCTGTACTACGATCCCGAGCTGTTCGAAGTCGAACTGGAGCGCATTTTCTACAAGACGTGGATCTGGGTCGCGCATGACAGCGAGCTGCCGAAGCCCGGCGATTTCATCACGACGACGATCGGCCGGCAGCCGGTGATCGTCGTGCGCGACAAGAGCGGCGCGGTCAACGTGCTGCAAAACCGCTGCCGGCATCGCGGCGCGACCGTGTGCGAAGAGCACAAGGGCAATGCGAAGGGCTTCACGTGCCCGTATCACAGCTGGTCTTATGCGCTCGACGGCACGCTGCGCGCTCTGCCGTACGGCGACGGTTACGAAGGCGTATGCGAAAAGGGCGATCTGCCGCTCAAGAAGCTGCGCGTGGGCGTCTATCAGGGCCTCATTTTCGCCAGCTTCAACGAAACGATCGAACCGCTCGAAGACTTCCTCGGCGGCGCGAAGCCGTGGATCGACCTGTTCATGAAGCAGGGCGCGGGCTATCCGATCAAGGCCAACGGCGAGCACAAGTTCAAGTTCAAGGGCAACTGGAAGATCCAGCTCGAAAACACGACGGATCTGTACCACTTCCCGGTCGTGCACAAGTCGTGGATGAAGTCGATCGACGACGAAACCGCCGCCGCGATCACCAGCTTCATGACGAGCGACCAGGCGTTCTGCCGCTCGCTCGGCAACGGTCACAGCCTCGCGGTGCTGATGCCCGAGATCGTCGATCTGGACCGCGACGATGGCGCGCCGCTGGCCGAGCGCTTCAGCGAACTCGCCGCGCAACTCGCGCAAAAGCACCCGCCGGAAGAAGTGCGCCGCATCGTGCGCTCGCTGATGGGCGTCGGCTTCAATCTGAACCTGTTCCCGAATCTCGCGCTGTCGATGGCGTTCTTCCGCGTGCTGCGGCCGATTTCCGCCGAGGAAACGGAGATTCGCCACGTCGCGCTCGCAATGGACGGCGGTCCTGAAGAAGCGAACCGCGTGCGCCTGCGCATTCACGAGCACTTCCAGGGCCCGTTCGGCTTCGGCAGTCCCGACGACGCCGAAGCGTGGGAGCGCGTGCAGCGCGGCTCGCATGCGGGACCGGACGTACCGATCCTCGTCAATCGCGGTCTGAATCGCGAAACGACCGCCGCGAACGGCGAGAAAACCGCCCACGCAACCGATGAAACCGGCATGCGCGAAGCCTACAGGCAATGGCGCGCAATGATGGAGCAGGCATGATGGACGACAGAAACGCACTCTTTTCCCACCAGACCTTTGCGCGCGCGATCGAATTCATCTGGCGCGAAGCCGAATTGCTCGATCGACGCGACTATCGCGAGTGGCTCGAGTTGTGGGACCCGGCGGGCCACTACGTGGTGCCGATCGATCCGAAGGCGATCGATTACGCGGCAACGCTGAACTACGCGTACGACGATCAGCATATGCGCGAGCTGCGCGTGCAGCGCATGACGTCGGGCTATTCGGCATCCGCGTCGGATGCCGCGCGCACGGTGCGCACGGTGTCGCGCTTCACGCTCGCGAGCGATAGCGCGGACGTGGTCGAAGTGAAGTCGTCGCAGATCATCATCGCTTACAAGCGGGGCACGTCGACGATCTTCGCGGCCGATCTGACGCACAAGATCAGCATGGCGAGCGGCGAGCCGCGTCTCGTCGAGAAAGTGATCCGCCTGATCGATTCCATCGATGCGCTGAGCGCGATCGGCTTCCTGCTCTGACCGGTCATCATGCCGACACTCGAAGGCTATCAACCGAACCAAGGAACGTTCTCATGAGCGACAACCGAAACCTGCCTTTGCGTGTGCTGTTCTGCTGCGGCGTCTCGCAGAACTTCTTCGACTTGCCGCGCGAACAGATCGGCGAAGTGTGGCAAGCGTACGGCAAGATGCTGAACGCGATCGAAGCGATGGAAAACGTGCGGGTGCTGGGCGTGATGGACGACGATCGGCTCGTGGTCGGCAACGCCGATGGCGCGCCGTGGACGTTCTACATCATGGCCGACGTCGTCGACTTCGATACCGCGGTGGCCGTGTGCAATCTGTATCGGACGACGCCGGTCGGCGACTACAACCTGTGGCGCTACGGCAAGATCGAGGCGCGCGTGGGCCGTGCACTGACGGTGCCGCCAGCGGTCGCCAACCATGCGTGACGCGATGACCGATCCGGCCATCGACGCGCTGCTCGCGCGCGTCAAAGCGCTAGAAGCACAGAACGCGGTGCGTAAGACGATCGCGCGCTACATGGCGCTGTGCGATGTGCCCATGCGCGCGCTCGAAGGCGAGGTGCCCGCCGCGCTGTTCGCCGAAGACGCGATCTGGGAAGGCATCGGCCCGCAGTACGCGAACAAGTTCGGGCGTCTCGAAGGGCCGGCGCAGATCGTCGCGATGCTGCAGCGTTATCTGCCGCCCACGCCGCACTTCGCGATCAATGTGCACTTTCTGACTGCGGAGCATATCGAGGTGAACGGCGACGCGGCGAAGGGTCGCTGGATCATGTTGCAGGCTTCGGGTTATGTCGATGCGAAAGCGGAACTGATCGCGGCGCGCCTCGAAGTCGACTTCGTGCCCGCCGCTCACGATGCGGGCGCGACATGGCTGATCCGCCATTTCCGTACCGAGCGTCTTTTCGATGCACCGTGGCAAGTCAACCCGGCCCAGGGAGTTTCGGCATGAGCGCATTTCTGCAGACATTCGATCTGAGCGCGACGGACAACGCCGACGCGCCGACGATCGCGATCAAGGACAGCATCGACGTCGCCGGCTACGCGACGACAGCGGCAAGCCGCGCGCTTGCCGACGCACCGCTTGCATCGGAGCACGCCGAAGTCGTGCGGCGTTTGCTCGACGCCGGCTGGCGCGTCACTGGCAAGACCAACATGCACGAACTCGCGTTCGGCATGACCGGCATCAACGACTTTTCCGGCACGCCGGTCAATCCGCAGGACGCGGCACGCATTCCGGGCGGATCGTCGAGCGGGTCCGCGTCGGCGGTCGGGCAGAAGTTCGTGGACGCCGCGCTCGGTACCGACACCGGTGGCTCGGTCCGCGGCCCCGCCGCATGCTGCGGCGTTATCGGGCTGAAGCCGACGTTCGGCCGCGTGTCGCGGCACGGCGTGGCGCCGCGCGTCACGACACTCGACTGCGTTGGACCATTCACACGCGAGACGGACACGCTGATTCGCGTGATGACGGCGATCGATCCTTCGTTTCGCGCTGACGATGCGCGTCGAGACGTTTCGCAGTTGCGCATTGGCATGGTCGCAGTCGACGCGGATGACGACATCGCCAAAGCAATCGCCGACGCGGTCGGAAAGTCCGAACTCGCCACGCAAGCGATCGAACTCGCATCGCTGAAGGACGCATTCACGGCCGGCCTCGCGGTGATCAACGCGGAGACATCGCGCGCATTCGGCCATCTGGTGGCAAGCGGCAAGCTCGGCGCCGATATCGAAGCGCGCCTGCGCGCGGCCGCGGCCACGAGCGCCGCCGATCTCGACGCGGCGGAACGCGTGCGCCGCACCTTCACCGACGAAGTGGACCGCGCGCTCGACCGGCTCGACGTACTCGTGCTGCCGACGCTGCCCTCATTGCCGATCACGCTCGAAGCGGCGCGCGCCGGCACGTCGGTGATCGGCATGTCGTCGTTGATCCGGCCGTTCAACCTGAGCGGGCATCCGGCGCTGAGCCTGCCCGTTCCGATCGAACGCTCGACGCTGAAGGCGGGCCTGCAAATCATCGGTCGCAAGAACGACGACGAAACGGTGTGCGCGGTCGCCGCGCACCTCGAAGCGCGCCTCGCGCAATCCGTCTGAACGCAATCCAGGAGTCAGCAACATGTCGAACAGAGTCGCGCTCGTGACGGGCGCCGCGCGCGGACTTGGCGCCGTTGTCGCGCGTCGTTTTCACGAGGCAGGCTACAGGGTCGCGCTGGCCGATATCGCGATCGAACCCGCGCAAGCGCTCGCGCATGAACTCAGCAGCGACGGCTCGAGCGCCTGCGCAATCCGGCTCGACGTCACGCGCAAGGCGGACTTCGAAGCGGCGCGCGACGCGTTGCTCGAACGTTGGGGCGGCGTGGACGCGCTCGTCAACAATGCGGGCGCTTCGAAGGTCGTGCCCGTGATGGACATTACCGCCGAGCAGTTCGATCAGGTCATCAACGTGAATCTGCGCAGCGTGCTGTTCGGCTGCCAGGTATTCGGGCAGTACTTCGCGCAGCGCGGCGTGGGCCGCATCGTCAATATCGCGTCGCTGGCGGGGCAGAATGGCGGCTCGGCAACGGGCGCGCACTATGCGGCCGCGAAGGGCGGCGTACTGACGCTGACCAAGGTCTTCGCGCGCGATCTCGCCGCGTGCGGTGTGACAGTCAACTCGATCTCGCCGGGGCCGCTCGATCTGCCGATCGTTCACGAGAGCGTAGCGGCGGACAAGCTGGCAAAAGTGATCGAAGCGATACCGGTCGGCAAGCTCGGGGCCGCGTCGTATGTTGCCGATGTCGCCGTGATGCTCGCTTCCGGTGACGCTTATTTCGCCAATGGCGCGTGCTGGGACGTCAACGGAGGCCTGTACATGCGCTGATGCGTCTGCCAAGGGCCGAGGCGGCCGGGTCATTCCGGCTGCTCGTCCGACGGGCTCCATACTTCGGGCACGCGGCGCACGAGGGTCGGAATCGACGAAGCGCCGAGCTTTTCCTTGATGCTCGCGCGATGCACGTCCACGGTCACGCTGATCGACAGGTCCGCCGCAATGACCTTGCTCGGCTTCCCCTCGATCAAACCGTGCAGCACTTCCTTCTCGCGCGACGTGAGCGAGTTGATCCGCTCACGCAGTTCGAATTGGCGCATGTGTTTCGCGTGACGCTGGGACGCGAGTTTCATTGCGCGTTGAATGCGCTCGAGCATCTGCTGCGAGTTGTACGGCTTCTCGACGAAGTCGGCTCGCACTCGGTCATGTTCGTGGAGACCACGCAGATTCGCGTGCGCGCCGACGGCGACAGCCTGATTTACTTCGACCGGAATTTTCACCGGGTGCCGCGCGCGTGGAAGGGGCAATGAGTCATTTGAAGCGCTGCCGGCCAGCTCGGGCTCCGGCAGCGCTTGAGTTGTCGCTCCGGACATGGCTCCCGTAAAACCTCACCATTGCCCGGACCTCCTGGAACTCCTCACCATTCGCACTACTTCAGCAACGCCATCTGCACGACCTTGACGATCACGAGCGCGATCGCGAGCAGCAGATAGCCGCGCAGCACCCCCATCCATACGCGTTTGGCGAGCGTCAGACGCGGCGGCGGCAGTTCGTCGAGGGGCGGCATGCGCCACGTGTTGCGCGCGTCCTTCGCATAGACCGGAGCCGGCTCGGCCGCGGACTCGCCGCGCAGCTTGCGCATCCCGAAGCTCGCCACATACCCGACGACCGCGAGCAACGTGCCGCCCGCCAGGACTTCGACGATCGTTTCCGCCGCAATGTCCGGATAGATCACCGACGCGGTCAGGATGATCGACAGCATCACGAGCACCCAGATCACCGCGCCGGTAAACAGATTGAGCTTCTTCGAATTGGCCCACGGACCGAGCACCGCGCGATCGTTGCACAGCAGCAGCAGGAACACGGTCGCGCTCGGCAGCAGTACGCCGGCGAGCGTCTGCACCGCTTCGGTCAACAGACCGAGCGGGCTGCCCGGAATCAGCACCAATGCCGCGGCGGCCGCGACGATCGCGAAGTACACGACGTAGAAGCCCTTCGCATCCGACACGCTACGGTGCAGCGAATGGCGAATCTTGAACACGTCGCCGATCGCATACGCCGTCGATAGCGACACAGCCGCCGCGCCGATCACGCACGCGTCGAACAGCGCGATCGCGAACAGCACGGCCGAGGTACGTCCCGCGTATCTCTCGAGACCAGCGATCACACCGCCCGCGTCCGTGAAGTTGCCGAACCCGGGCCGTCCGTCGAACAACGCCGCGCTGAACGAGATCATCGCGACCGCGCCGATCAGTACGAACACGATGCCGATCCACAGGTCGGCTTTTTCGTAGTTCATGAAGCGCGGCGTGATGCGCTTGTCGACCACATAGCTCTGCTGGAAGAACAGCTGCCACGGAGCAACCGTCGTACCGACGATGCCGATTACGAGCAGCATCACGTCGGACAGCTTCGAGTGCGCGGGCCAGTTAGGAATGAAGAAGTCGCGCGCGATCTGGCCGACCGGCGGATGAATCGACACGAGCACCGGCACGAGCAGCAGGCTCAACACGCACAGCGCGACCGCGAAACGCTCGAAGCGGCGGAAGTCGCCGGTGCTGACGGCGGCCATCGTCAGCGCCGCGGCGATACACACGCCCGCGATCTTCGAGACGCCGAAGAAGTCGAGCACGAACGTGATGCCGATGAATTCCGTCACGATGGTTAGCGCGTTCAGCAGGAACAGATCGACGACGCTGAACGCGCCCCAGAACTTGCCGAAGCGCTCGAAAATAAGCCGCGCGTGGCCCACGCCCGTGACCGCACCGAGCCGCAACACCATCTCCTGATTGACGAACAGCACCGGCACCAGCAACAGCATGGTCCACAGCAACGTGGTGCCGTAGTTCTGGCCGGCCTGCGTATAGATGCCGAATGCGCCCGCGTCGTTGTCGCCGACCATCACGATCAGACCGGGGCC
This sequence comes from Paraburkholderia sp. MM5384-R2, assembly GCF_014201025.1. Lineage (NCBI taxonomy): Bacteria > Pseudomonadati > Pseudomonadota > Betaproteobacteria > Burkholderiales > Burkholderiaceae > Paraburkholderia > Paraburkholderia sp. MM5384-R2. The sequence goes on along the minus strand of NZ_JACHDI010000012.1, from coordinate 125,345 downwards.
GAGGATCGCGAGCAGCGTGCGCAGGCGCGCCCACCAGCTCGTGCGTGGCGCGATGTCATGGTGAGCGATCGTGCCGAGCGCGCCCTTGATATCGCCGACGTGTGCCGAATCGAGCACGGCGCTGCGCGCGGAGGAAATGTTCGTCGGAGTAGACATGTTGTTCTCTCCTGGTTGTATTTGTCGAAGGTCGGATCGCGAAACGCTATGCCACGCGCGACATCACGCGACGGCAGAAGGCGATGAACGGATGCGGTGCGTGTAGCACGAGCATGCCGTCGTAATGGGCGCGCGATTCCTGCACACGCGGGAACTGCGAAAGAAGGAGGCCGAATTGCATGAGGGATCTCCGTGCGCCGGTTTCGACGCGCTGGTGGAAAGCCAGCAGACACGGAGGCCGCGTATATCCGGGCGCGGCGGTGGAGGTCTACTCGCTTTCCTCAGTTGATAGAACGGGGAAGCGGCATAAGGGATAACTGTCACTGTCGGGCATGGCGGCTCCTTGTCGGTGTGTAGCGGGGACTGCGTTCGAGCGTCTGAAGCGTTCGCTACGCACGTTCGCTACGCACGTTCGCTACACACGTTCGCTACACACGTGTTTATCCACGCGTTCGCGCGCATTGCGTTGAACTGTTTGCGTTGACTGACAACGCGCGCGCAAACGCGACCGCAAGCGCAAGGCTCGCGATGCGACGCCGTATCGGCGCGTGAACGCGCGTGAACGCGGCGTTCCTGTCATGCGGATACGACGTTACTTTAGGTGCACGGGAAGAAACTGCGGCGCGCACCGTCTGCCAACTGGCAAGACGGCGGCTGATGAAGAGAGCGCGGACGTCCTGCCGGTCAGGCAGCGAATCTGTTCGAAAGTCGGCTACTGCAGGTGTCCAAGGCATGAGCCCCATTGGTGATGATTTTTGAATTCTAGGGTTCGCCTTCCGCCGAGGTCAACCTGTTTCTTAAGCAGAGCAGAAAAAATGTGCGGCGCGCGACGGTGGGCACTTTGAATGACATGCGGGTCGAGGCCGATATAGGGGGGAGGTCGAACAGGCGGCACCGATCCGTCCGGCCGATGCCACCACGCCGTGCTCACTGATTGGCGCGCCGTCGCTCGGTCAGCCGGTTATGCACGCTTCTGACGCCGCGAACCGATCGCGCGGCGTTGCCGGCTCGCGCGATTTGCGATTGCCGCGGCACGGTGCCGGTCAGCGTAACGACGCCGTGACGCGCTTCGACACGGATGTTCGCCGAATTGAGGTTCGTGGTGCGCGTGAAAGCGCGGCGGACGTCGCGGACGATTGCGCTGTCGGACCGGTTGTTGTTCCGGTTCGAAGTCGCTGGGACCGACTGGCTTTGCATCGACGCATCGTTCGGCATCTCGCGCGTCTGTGCGTTTGCATAGGTCGCGCAAGTCGCGATGGCCACCGAGAACATTGCACCGAGGATTCTGCTCGCGCCGTTTGTTTTCATTCTTCCTCCTTTGCCGGTTTGTCAGGAACTGCCGTTCGAGCCGCGTGCTGCCAGCGGGGAAGAGGCGGCGCAACGCACTACCGCCTCGCGACGAGTCATCGACCGTCGGCCCCGATTATATTCTGCGGCGCACGCGCCGATCCTGATAGGTGAGAAGATTCGGGAGCCGCCGAGGTGAGAATATGCGCACCTGTACGCGCACTTCAAAACTGAAGGTGAGGGAATTCGGGAGTCGCCCGGACGGCGCTACAAATTGCGAATGGTTTCCTCTGAAACTCATATCGCATTCCCAACGTTGCTTCATTCTCGTCAGGTTCGTCGACGCGATGAAGAACGTCGTCGCGGTGCGTGGGGCTGAAGAACGTGCCGATCGAATGAACGTGGCGCGTGCATCGCGTCAAAGGTGAGGACTTTCGGGAGTCGCGCGCGGGCGGTTCTTTTGCAACTAACCGGCCGGGCCAGGAACGGCACAAACCGCGCGGCAAGAGGCTCGCGGGAATGCGCGCATTCATGCCTGTCAGCCATAGGTGAGGATATTCGGGAGCCGTCGATGCTGTATCGGGCGACGGCCCGTCGTGCCGACGTACAAAACGCGCTTCATGCAGTCGCCAATCATGGCATCCGTCGGGGTGACCGTGCGCCGGCTGGTTAACGTAAGTCGTTGAATGTCCAGGCGATCTGCCGCGTACGCGGCCGGCATCGGCGAAGCGATCCGGCTGCGTTCGATCAAAGGTGAGGGATTTCGGGAGCGGTGTGTGAGCGCCGTAATACGCTCGCTGAAATGCCTCATCGAGTCCTCTTTTCACCTCAAAGGTGAGGCTTTTCGGGAGAAACGACGACGGTAGCTGACGCCGATCCGCCACTGCTCGGTGCTTGAGGTGAGGATTTTCGGGAGCGCAAATACCCGGCAGCACTAGCCCGTTCAGGCCGATTTCGCGATCTCGCGAATGTCCGCGACCGGCGTCTGCCCGAACGCATCGCTGAGCGCATAGTCGATCAGCTGCGCCGCGCATTGCTCGGGCGTCGACAGTTGGCCGTTGCGCTTCAGCTCGTCGAAGCGCTGGCGCATCGGGAACTGCTCTTCGCCGCTACCGCGAATTTGCGCCTGCATGTCCGTATCGATCACGCCCGGCGCGAGGCTGCAGATGCGCAGCGCGCGATTCGCGTCGAGCGCGACGGCGCGCGCGTGATGATCGAGCGCGGCCTTGGTCGCGCAGTAGATGCTCCAGCCCGGATACGCGTTGCGCGCCGCGCCGCTCGAAATGTGCACGATGCGGCGGTCGGTTGCGTCGACGGCCGCGGCGGCGAGCGCGCTCGCGAGCATCAGCGGCGTCGCGACGTTCAGGCTCACCGCGTCCGCGACGCTCGCGGCGTCCTGTCCTTCGATGGGCCCGATCGGCTGCATCATGCCCGCGTTGTTGATCAGCAGCACCGTCTGCGCGCCGCGCACGAAGTTGCTCAGTGCGTCGGTGGCGATCCATTGCGCGACGCGTGCGGGCTCGGCCAGCGGCAGCTCGATCTCTTCGAGCCGCGCGGCAAAGCGCGCCTTCAGCGCGGCATGCCGCGAGCGCGACAGACCCAGCACCGTGACGTTGCGTGCGAGCAGTTGTTCGGCGAGCGCCGCGCCCAGGCCGCGCGTATGGCCGGTGACGATCGCGCGAATCGGAGAAGAGGAGGTCATGTCGTTCCTGGTGATCGTTGACGTGCAGAGTCGACGATTTTCTCACGCCGTATTCACACCGGGCGAAAGCGCTCGCGATACTGCATCGGCGTCACGCCAAGCCGCTTCGTAAACACGATGCGCATGCGGTCGGCGGTGCCGAAGCCGCAATCGTAGGCGATCGTCTTCAGCGCCGCGGCGCTGCTTTCGAGCAGCTTGCGTGCGGCATCCACGCGCGCGCGTTCGACGAATTCATGCGGCGTCACGCCGGTTTCCTGCACGAACACGCGCGCGAAGTTACGCGCGCTCATGCCCGCGACGTCGGCGAGTTGCTTGACGGTGAAGCTGTCATGGATACGCGCCATCACGTGCGCCTGCACTTTCGCGGCGGGCGAGGTGTCGTCGGCGGGCGCGGTCAGATAGGGGCTGAATTGCGACTGACCGCCTTGCCGCTGCGCGAACACGACGAGCCGCTTGGCGACCGCGAGCGCGCTATGCGCACCGTGATCCTCGGCCACCAGCGCGAGCGACAGATCGATGCCGGCCGTCACGCCCGCAGAGGTGACCAGCGGCCCGTCGCGCAGATAGATGCGATCGAAGTCGACGCGCGCGCGCGGAAACTGCGCGGCGAGTTGCGCGGCGTGCTGCCAGTGCGTCGTCACATGGCGCCCATCGAGCAGGCCCGCGTGACCGAGCGCGAAAGCGCCGGTGCAGATCGAGCCGTAGCGAGCGCAACGTGTCGCGACGTTGGCGAGCCAGTCGAGCAGGCGCGCGTCCGGCACTTCGTTGCGCGGTAGCGCGGGGCCGCCGGCGACGAACGCGAGATCGAACGGTTCGCGCGACTGCTCGAAGGTCGCGTCCGCCACCAGGGTCATCCCGTTCGACGCGCGCAGCGGCGCCGGGTCCGCGGCCAGCAGTTTGACCTCGTAGTGCCGCGTGGGCGCGACAAAGCGGTTCGCTTCGGAGAACACGTCGACGGGACCGGCGACGTCGAGTGCCTGCACTCCTGGGAAGATCGCGATCGCGACGGTGGGCATCGGATGACTTCCATTGACGGGGAACGTGAAGGGCACGCCGCGGCAGTCAACGCTGTGCGTTTGGCAGTGTTCAACGGCTCGCGGCAATTGTTCGCGGCGCCGCGCTGGCCAATACTGGATCGGTCGGACGCGCGGTCTCACAGGCAGACGACAGGCATCGACATCACGGCGCGGACCAGCATACCAAAACGCGCTCGGAAGCGGCGGCGCGCGTCCCGTTGATTACTTTCACATTCACGTTCGCATACGAAGGAGTACGCCGCATGACTACGACGATCGCAGGTATCCAGATTCCCGACAGCATGATGGCGCGTGAAGCCACCGAGCTCGTGCGCGACACCGAAACGGAGTTGCTGTATCACCATTCGCGGCGCGTGTTTCTGTTCGGCGCGCTGGCCGGGCAACGCAAGCAGCTGAAGTACGACCCCGAACTGCTGTACATCGGCGCGATGTTTCACGACATGGGTCTCGTCGCGCCATACAGCAGCGAGCAGGAGCGCTTCGAAGTCGACGGCGCGAATGCCGCGCGTGAATTTCTGCGGCGGCATCGGATCGGCGAGAACGACATCGAGCAGGTGTGGACCGCGATCGCGCTGCACACGACACCAGGCATTCCGCAGCATATGAAGCCGGTGATCGCGCTCGTCACTGCGGGTGTCGAAATGGACGTGCTCGGTCTCGCTTACGACGAATTTAGCGAGCAGCGGCGCGAGGAAGTCACGCATGCGCATCCGCGCGGCGCGCACTTCAAGGAAGGTATCATCGATGCGTTCGCGCACGGCACGATCCACAAGCCGCACACGACGTTCGGCAACGTGAAGGCCGACGTGCTCGCGCTGAAAGACCCGCATTATCATCGCGAGAATTTCTGCACGATGATTCTGGGTTCGGCGTGGAAGTCGTGAAGGGCTGCTTGCGGCAGAAATGAGGTAGCGCGATAATGCATCGCTAATGCGATGCATGGAGAGAACGATGAAAAGCGCTACTTTCCCGTCGGTTCGGGTCAAGCCCGAGCTGCGGGCCGCGGCCGAGGACGTGCTGCAGGACGGCGAAAGCCTGTCCAGTTTCGTCGAGCAGGCGATCCGCGACAACATCGCGCGGCGCCTGAATGTGCGTGAATTCGTCGTGCGAGGGCTCGAGTCGCGTGCTGAAGCGAAGCAAAGCGGCGACTACGTATCGGCCGACGACGTGCTCGCCGGTCTTGAAACGCGGCTCCGCGAAGCAAAAACGAAGGCCCGCGCGAAGAAGCACCGATGACGTATCAGGTTCGTTTCACACGCGCAGCGGCGGCGGACCTGCTGAGACTGTACGATTTCATCCTCGAGCGGGACGACACGGATTTCCCGCTCGCCGAACGCGCGTTGCAAGCCATCCGCGATGGTATCGCCACGCTGCGTACGTCGCCGTTCACTTGCCGAAAGGTTCAGCGCGATACGCCGTTTTTGCGCGAGCTGCTGATCCCATTCGGTCGCGCGGGCTACGTCTCGCTGTTCGAAATCGACGACAGCCAAACCGTGACCGTGTTGGCGGTGCGCCATCAGCTAGAGGATGATTATCACTGACCGAACTTTCGTCGCCGCGCCATGGTCATCAAAAATCTTCTCCGCAAGCTCGACCTCACCACGTTGCAGCTTTTTCTCGCCGTCTTCGAAGAGGGCACGCTCACGCGTGCCGCCGAGCGCGAGGCGATCGCCGTGTCCGCCGCCAGCAAGCGGCTGGTCGAACTCGAACAGGCGGTCGGCGCGTCGCTATTCCAGCGCAACGCGCGCGGCATGACGCTGACGCCGGCCGGAGAAACGCTGTTGCATCACGCGCGCCGATGAACTGAACCTCGTGATGTCCGCGAGTTAGACGCATAACCGCGCGAACATGCGCATGAGCTGCGAGTCGTCGCTCGCGTCGTTCGACGACATCGTGCGTTGCGCGATGGCCGCGGGCGTGCGGCTCAACGCGACCGTGGCGACCGCGTTCGGCTGTCCGTTCGAAGGGCGCATCGACGAAGACCGCGTGATCGGCATCGTCGACGCGTATCGCGAGATGGGCATCGAGGGCATCACCCTCGCCGATACCACCGGTATGGCGAATCCGCGCCAGCTGGCGCGACTTGTCAAGCGCACGCTCGAGCGGCTGCCGGCCGCCGCGCTCACGCTGCACTTTCATAACACGCGCGGCCTCGGTCTCGCCAACGTGCTCGCCGCGTATGAAACCGGCGTGCGCCGTTTCGACGCGGCGCTCGGCGGGCTTGGCGGCTGCCCGTTCGCGCCGGGATCGTGAGCCCGGTGATGGTCGGACGTGTGAAGGATCTGACCGGCAGCACGACGCCGGCGCTGTATGTGATCGGCGCGATGAGCGTGGTGTGCGCGCTGATCGTGCTGTATGGGTTGCCGGAGTCGTTGCGCAGTCATGAAACGACGCAGTGAAATCGAGGGTGGAGGGCGCGGCCGTTGGCTTGCATCGCGTGAGGTGCCGCGCCGCTGCCCGCTCCCGCATCCGTGCACGATAGGCCTGCCGTATCAAACACTTGGCAGGCCTGTGCGCAGGTTGTCCACAAGCTTGTTCCCAAATTATGTGGACAACTGGACTTCGAGGTCGGCGCGAGTGAAACGGCATCCTTGCGAAGCCCACTCGCCAGTATCACGGACTCCGTAGCGACGCTCACTGCCTACGCGTGCACCGCGCGCGGATAGTTCTCATGCTTCAAGCACTTAAGCTCGCTGTGCGAAGGTTGTCCACAGGCTTGCCAACAATTTAGGTGGACAAGTATTGTTTGCCGACGGAGTGGCGAGGAGCGGGATTCGGCATCAGTTGTCCGCATCACGCCTTCAACCCGGAGGCCGAAGCGACCACCTCCTCCTGCACCTGCACCTGCAAAACCGCATCCCGCTTATCGAGCAGATGCTGCCGCAAAATCGCGCTGAGCTTCTTGCCGTCGCGTGCCTCGAGCGCCTTCAGCATTTCATCGTGATCGTGAATCGCGCGGTCCCACTTCGGCGTCTGATAGTTCGAGCGAAAGCGCAGCGCCTGCAGCCGCCGGTTGACCGACACATACGTCTGCCGCAGCGCCGAATTTCTCGCCGCTTCGTTGATCTTGTCGTGGATCGCCTGGTTGCGACTGTAGTAGCCCGGCAGATCGTTCTGCGCGCGGCACGCCAGCATCGCGTAATGCAGCGCCTTGATCTCTGCGAGTTCGGCCGCCGTTATGCGCTCGGCCGCGAGTTCGCCCGAAAACGCTTCGAGGCCGCTCATTAGCTCGAAGGTCTCACGCACCTCCGCTTCCGACATCTTCGATACCGACGCGCCCCGGTTCGGCGAAATCTCGATCAGACCTTCGGCAGCCAGCACCTTCAGCGCCTCGCGCAGCGGCGTGCGCGAAATGCCGAGCGTTTCGCACAACTCCCGCTCGTTCAGTTTCTTGCCGGGCTCCAGCGCTCCCTCGACGATAAAGCGGCGAATGTGCTCCACCACCGTGTCGTGCAGGCGCTGACGCTCGACCTTCGGCATCAGCGGGGCAGCGGTCAGACCCGCGTCGAGATCCGAATTTTGCATACAAAAATCCTCAGCTTCACATGAATAGGATTTTATCGGAACCATATCGATTAGTTAATCCATGCGCACACGCGGGTAAACACGGGCCTTAGAGGCCAATTTTCGTCTTGGGAGCATCACGGTTCGTCTGATATAGTTTTTTGCATGCAAAATTCAATTGGAGGAGTTCGATGCTAAAGCTAGACTTTCATCCCGCTGGCCGTCACTTCCTGCAGATTCCGGGGCCGAGTCCGGTGCCGGATCGCATCCTTCGCGCGATGAGCTATCCGACCATCGACCATCGCGGACCCGAATTCGGCGAGCTGGGTCTCAAGGTGCTCGACGGCATCAAGAAGATCTTCAAGACGCTGCAGCCGGTCGTCATCTATCCGGCGTCCGGCACGGGCGCATGGGAAGCCGCATTGTCGAATACGCTGAGCCCCGGCGATCACGTGCTGATGTTCGAGACCGGCCATTTCGCGACGTTGTGGAAAAAAATGGCCGTGCAGCTTGGCCTGAAGCCCGAATTCCTGGGGCTGCCAGGCATCGAAGGCTGGCGGCGCGGCGTGCAGCCGCAGATGATCGAAGAGCGTCTGCGCGCCGACACGCAGCATGCGATCAAGGCGGTCTGCGTCGTGCACAACGAAACCTCGACCGGCGTCACGTCCGACATCGCCGCCGTGCGTCGCGCGATCGACGCCGCGGGCCATCCGGCGCTGCTGCTCGTCGACACGATCTCCGGTCTCGCGTGCGCTGATTATCGTCATGACGAGTGGGGTGTCGACGTGACCGTGTCGGGCTCGCAAAAGGGCTTGATGCTGCCGCCGGGCATCAGCTTCAACGCGATCTCGCCGAAGGCGATGGCCGCCAGCCAGCACGCGAAGCTGCCGCGCAGCTTCTGGGACTGGGCGGAAATCGTCGAGATGAACAAATCCGGCTACTGGCCGTACACGCCGAACACGAACCTGCTGTACGGGCTGCACGAAGCGATCGAAATGATTCTCGGCGAAGGGCTGGACAACGTGTTCGCGCGTCACGAGCGGCTTGCCGAAGCGACGCGCCGCGCGGTGCGCGCGTGGGGGCTCGAAATCCAGTGCGCCGATCCTGCCGTCTATAGCCCGGTGCTGACGGGCGTGATGACGCCCGACGGCGTCGATGCCGATGCGGTGCGCAAGCTGATCTACAAACGCTTCGACATGTCGCTCGGCACGGGCCTCGGCAAGATGAAAGGCCGCATGTTCCGCATCGGCCATCTTGGCGATTGCAACGATCTGATGCTGCTCGCGACGTTGGCTGGCTGCGAAATGGGTCTGCGGCTTGCTGGCGTGCCGCTCAGGGAAAGCGGCATGCCGGCCGCGATGGAGTGGCTGAGCCAGGCACCGAAGACGCCGGGGTTGAAGGCCGCGGCTTGATTGCCGGGCGCAGGGAGCGCTTCCCTCATCGAGCCGCGCGCAGAACGCGGCCAGAACAACATGCAATGCGTCCATAGAGGCCCTCGCGGCCGACGGGCGACAGACGCAGCGCGCCACTTCAGGCGCGCCGTCGACAGATGCCATGGAGAGAGACGATGAAGCGGTTTCGTTTGACCAGTGCGACCAGTATCGTTCTAGTGATGCTCTGCATCATGTACTTCATCACGTACCTCGATCGCGTGAACGTCAGCACCGCGGCGGCGGGTTTCGGCAAGGAATTCAATCTCACGCATACGCAGGTCGGGCTCGTGTTCTCGGCCTTCGCGTATCCGTATCTGCTGTTTCAGGTGATCGGCGGCTGGGTCAGCGATCGCTTCGGCGCGCGACGCACGCTGCTGTTCTGCGGCGCCATCTGGGGTCTCGCGACGGTGCTCACGGGCTTCGCGGGCGGACTCGCTTCGTTGCTCGCCGCGCGGCTCGTGCTCGGTTTCGGTGAAGGCGCGACGTTCCCGGCTGCAACATCGGCGATGTCGCGCTGGGTCGCGAAAGAAAAACGCGGCTTCGCGCAGGGCATCACGCACGCGGCGTCGCGAGTCGGCAACGCGGTCGCGCCGGCGCTCATCGTGATCGTGATGACCAACTGGGGCTGGCGCGAATCGTTCTATATCTGCGGCGCGCTGAGCCTGGTGTGGGTCGTCATGTGGGCGCTCACGTTCACCGAGCATCCGAAAGATCATCCGCGCATCACGCCCGAGGAACTCGCGGTGCTGCCCACGCCGAAGCCGAAAGTCTCCGGCCTGCCGTGGGGCAAGCTGTTTCGCCGCATGACGCCGGTCACGATCGTCTACTTCTGCTACGGCTGGACGCTGTGGCTGTTCCTGAGCTGGATTCCGCTGTACTTCCTGCATAACCACCATCTGCAATTGAAGAAGTCGGCGATCTTCGCGTCGGTCGTGTTCTTCGCCGGCGTGATCGGCGACACGCTCGGCGGCATCGTCACCGATGCGATCTTCAAGCGCACCGGCAGCCTCAAACGCGCGCGCAGCTGGATGGTGTCGGTGTGCATGCTGTTCTGCCTGCTGTCGCTGATTCCTCTGATGTTCACGCATGACCTGACGCTGTCGATTGCCTGTCTCGCGTCGGGCTTCTTCTTCGCCGAGATGACGATCGGCCCGATGTGGGCGATCCCGATGGATATCGCGCCGGACTTCGCCGGCACCGCGAGCGGCATGATGAACACAGGCTCGGCGCTCGCCGCGATCATCTCGCCGGTGATGGGCGGCTTTCTGATCGACCGCTTCGGCAACTGGGATCTGCCGTTCGTGGGCAGCATGTTGCTGATGGGCATCGGCGTCGTGCTCGCGTTCCGCATGCAGCCCGAGAGCCGCTTCGAAGTTGGCGCGTCGGAGAAGGCGCACGTTTCCACCCGGATGGGCGTGTAAAACATGACTTCATCATTGAGTCAGCTGCTTGCCGATGCGCGTCGCAGTCGTACGGTGCTCGATACGTTGCCGCCGGAGCTGCTTCCTTCCGATGCCGACGCGGCCTACGCAATCCAGCACGAAATCTTGAGCGCATGCGGCGCGCGAATCGGCGGCTGGAAGATCGGCGCGAAATCGGCGAGCGGACCGATTCAAGGCGCGCCATTGCCCGACACCGATCTGCACGCCGACGGCGCGCGTCTGTCGCGCGAAGGCTTCGCGCCGCTCGGGCTCGAACTCGAAGTCGCGTTCCGTTTCGGCCGGCGTTTCGAGCCGTCCACGAAACCGTACCGCGAGGACGAAGTGCTCGCGGGCATCGGCTCGATCGGCGCGACCATCGAGATCGTCGCGAGCCGCCATGCCGCGTGGCCCGCCATCGACAAACTCGCGCAGCTTGCGGACCTGCAGAATCACGGCGCGCTGATCGTCGGTGAATTCACACGGTATCGCGAGGATTTTCCGTTCGTCGAGCCGTCGCTGCGCTTCGCGTTCAACGGAGGCAATGTCGTCGAAACGACACCCGCGAATCCGGCCGGCGATCCGCGGCGGCTGTTGACGTGGCTCGTCAATCACGCGAGTTCGCGCGGCATTGCGGTGACGCCGGAGATGGTGATCACCGCCGGTTCGTACAGCGGCATGTTCTTTCCGCGCGAGGCGGGCGACGTGAGCGGGCATATCGAAGGGCTCGCGCCGGTGCATCTGACGCTGTACTAGGTAATTCGAGCTGCGTGGTTCAGGCGCGCTCCTCACAGGCCGACGAAATGACGAATCCCACTGCGGGCTTGCTCGTCAAGCCGATCCATCTGGTCCCCTCCGCCGCGCGCGCAACGAGTCCGCTCGCGCAGCATCTGCGCAAAGCGCTGCGCGGCGACGTGCTGTTCGATCTCGCCAGCCGCGGCCGCTACGCGACCGATGCGTCGATCTATCAGATCACGCCGGTCGGCGTCGTGGTGCCGCGCGATCAGGACGATCTGCGCATCGCGCTCGAGATCGCGCGCAGCGAGAAAGTACCGCTGCTCGCGCGCGGCGCGGGCACGAGCCAGTGTGGGCAGACGGTCGGCGAAGCGCTGGTGGTCGATACGAGCAAGTGGCTCAACAACATCGTCGCGTTCGATGCCGACGCGCGCACCGTGACGGTCGAGCCCGGCGTCGTGCTCGATCATCTGAACGCGTGGCTGAAGCCGCATGGACTGTGGTTCCCGGTCGATGTATCGACGTCTGCCCAGTGCACGATCGGCGGCATGGCCGGCAACAACTCGTGCGGCTCGCGCTCGATCGAGTACGGCAACATGGTGCACAACGTCGAGGCGATCGACGCGATTCTCGCCGACGGCAGCGAAGCGCGCTTCGCGTCGCTGCGCGAGCCGCCGCAAGGTGAGCGCTTGCAGCAGATCGTTGCGGGCGTCACGCGGATCGCGCAGCGCGAGCGAGACGAAATCATCGCGCGCGTACCGAAGGTGCTGCGCCGCGTCGCGGGCTACAACATCGATCTGTTCGACTGCCAGAATCCGCGCACCTATACCGATGACGGCAGCGCGAACCTCGCGCATCTGCTGGTCGGCTCGGAAGGCACGCTCGCATTCAGCCGGCAGATCACGTTGAAGCTCGCGCCGCTGCCCGCGCACAAGGCGCTTGGCGTGGTCAACTTTCCGACCTTCCGGCAGTCGATGGCGCTCACGCAGCACATCGTCAAGCTGAAGCCGGTCGCTGTCGAACTCGTCGATCGCACGATGATCGATCTCGCGTTGAGCAATCCCGCGTTTCGTCCGGTGATCGGGAAGGCGCTGGTCGGCGAGCCGCAGGCGATTCTGCTCGTCGAGTTCGCGGGCGAGGATCGCGACGCGCAGCTCGCCTCGCTGAAGCAGCTCACGGAGTTGATGGGCGAGTTGGGCCTGCCCGATGCGGTCGTCGAGATGCCGGACGCAAATGCGCAAAAAGCGCTGTGGGAAGTGCGCAAGGCTGGTCTCAACATCATGATGAGCATGAAGGGCGACGGCAAGCCCGTGTCCTTCATCGAAGATTGCGCGGTGCCGCTCGAACATCTGGCCGACTACACGAGCCGGCTGACCGACGTGTTTCATCGCCACGGCACCGAAGGCACGTGGTACGCGCATGCGAGCGTCGGTACGCTGCACGTGCGGCCGATTCTCGACATGCGCCGCGACGGCGCGACAAAAATGCGCGCGATCGCCGAGGAAGCGGCCGCGCTCGTGCGTGAGTACAAGGGCGCGTATTCCGGCGAGCATGGCGATGGGCTATGCCGTGGCGAATGGGTCGCATGGCAATACGGGCCGCGGCTCAACCAGGCGTTCAGCGAAATCAAGGCGTTGTTCGATCCGGACAACCGCTTCAATCCCGACAAGATCGTGCGTCCGCCGAAGATGGACGACGCGCGCAATTTCCGCTTTGCGCCGGGCTATCGCGAACAGCGCATCGAAACGGCGCTCGACTGGTCGACGTGGAACGTGAAGCGTGACCCGCTGACGGGAGAAGAAAGCGCGCCCGGCAGCGGCGACGATCTGAGCGGCGGCCTCGCGAAAGCGGTCGAGATGTGCAACAACAACGGCCACTGTCGCAAGTTCGACGCGGGCACGATGTGCCCGAGCTATCGCGTGACGAAGGACGAGCAACATTTGACGCGCGGGCGGGCCAACACGTTGCGGCTCGCGATTTCGGGGCAGCTCGGCGAAAGCGGGCTCGCGAGCGATGACGTGAAGGAAACGCTCGACCTGTGCGTATCGTGCAAGGGCTGCAAGCGCGATTGCCCGACCGGCGTCGATATGGCCAAGTTCAAGATCGAGGCGCGGGCGGCGCGTGTCAAGACGCATGGGGTGCGGCTGCGCGACAGGCTCGTCGCGTTCATGCCGCGCTATGCGGGCGCGGCGAGCCGCATGCCGAGGCTGCTGGCGCTCGCGGACAACGTGCCGGTGCTGTCGGCATGGTTCAAGCGCTCGCTCGGCTTCGCGACCGAGCGGAGTTTGCCGCGGTTCAAGAAGGCGTTTCTGGCCGATGCGGTGTCCGCGAAGCCTGCACGCAACGCTGCGCAGGCGTGCGCGCTGAAAGAAGTCCTGCTGTTCGTCGATACCTTCAACAACCACCTCGAGCCCGACAACGCGCGCGCCGCGCAACAGGTGCTCGAAGCGGCGGGCTACACGGTCCACTTCAATGCACGCCCGGGAGAGCGTCCGGTGTGTTGCGGCCGCACGTTTCTCGCGGCGGGGCTCGTCGACGAAGCGAAAGAGGAAGCGCGGCGCATGCTCGAGCTGTTCAGGCCGTTCGTCGAACGTGGTGTGCCGGTGGTGGGGTTGGAGCCATCGTGTCTGCTGTCGTTGCGCGATGAATTCCTGCAGTACGGCTTCGGCGAAGAGGCGCAGCGCCTCGCGCAGCACGCGTTTCTATTCGAGGAATTCCTCGTGCGCGAAGAAAAGGCCGGACGATTGCAGCTCGAATTGAAGCCGCTGCCGATGCAGCAGGCACTCGTGCACGGCCACTGCCATCAGAAGGCGTTCGACGCATTCACGCCGGTGCAGACCGTGCTGAAGTGGATTCCCGAATTGAAGGTATCGACGGTCGAATCGTCGTGCTGCGGCATGGCCGGCAGCTTCGGCTATGAAGCGGAGCACTACGCGAGCTCGCAGGCGATGGCCGAGCTGTCGCTGCTACCCGCGGTGCGCAAGCTGGACGCGGCCACGGTGATGGTCGCCGACGGGACTAGCTGCCGGCATCAGATTCACGACGGCGCGGGCGTCGACGCGATCCACGTCGCGCGCGTGCTGGCGATGGCGCTGCGATGACGCGGAGCTAACCGCAAAGCGAAACTCAAACGCGAATCTCAAACACCGATAGCCTGCCGGAACCCACTCGGCGTCACCCCGACAGCCTCGCGAAACCGGTGACTAAAGTGACTCGCGTTTGCATAGCCACACTGCCCGGCGATCTGCGCGAGCGGCAACGTCGTCGTGCGCAGCAGCGTGCGCGCGCGATCGAGCCGCTGCCGCGCGATCCAGGCGGCGGGCGGCAACCCGAACGACTCGCGAAACATCCGCGCAAGATGAAACTCCGACAGCGCCGCGACACCCGACAACTCCCCGAGCGTCAACGGCTGCGCAAGATGAATGTCGATATAGTCGCGCAGGCGGCGCCGCGTCGCGGCCGACAGCCCGCCTTTCAGCGCCACGTTCGCGCGCCGTACGCCTTGGCCGCGCAATAGCAGGCTCAGCCCTTCGTGCGCGGTCTCGTTGGTGCGCAGCAGACCGTCGGGACTTTCCCACTCCTCGTTGACGAGCGACTGACACAGGCTCGCAATGCGCGGGTCCTCGAAATAGGTGCGATCGGCGAGCGTCAGTTCGCGCGGTTCGCGGTCGAGCTCCTGCACCGCGCGTCGCGTGAAGTGCTCGGGCAGGAAGTACAGATGCATGAAGTGCATGTGGCCGCGCACCCACCAGCGCGATTCGTGATCGCCGGGCAGTGCGCACAGCCGCGACGGCGCGCCGTAGTGGCCCGGCATTTTCTGGCGCTCGGTGCGATAGCCGCCATCCAGATAGCACGACAGCGTGTGATGGCCGGGCCGTTCGTAGACGGTCTCGTCCTCCTTCGTGTCGCGAGTCCATAGCGCGATCGCGAGTCCGTCGCCGAGCCACGCGAAGCGGTCCAGATGCGCGTTCGCACTGGCGAGCGTGTGACAGACCGACTGCAGGCCAAAAGGCATGCCGGCGGTGGATATCACGGGGACGGACGGGGTGGGGTTCACGGCGGCGCGCGGAGGTTTTCCGGTGTACGGTGGTGGTTGAGCGGCCAGTATACGGCGCGTCCCGTCAGCCTGCGCATCGGCGCGAAAAAGTGCGCAATTTTGGACAATTGCGGGCGGCGGCGCGGTTCCATAGTCGGGCTTTCTTCCATGCTGCGCGTTATCGCAGTTCGTCATTGCAGTCTGAGGCCCGACCATGAATCTCCTCCTTTACGCCATCACCGTGCTGATCTGGGGCACCACGTGGATCGCGATCAAATGGCAACTCGGCGCGGTGCCGCCACCGGTATCGATTGCGTGGCGTTTCTGGATCGCCGCGCTGCTGATGTTCGCACTGGCGCGCATCATGCGCCGCCCGATCTGGCCGCCGCGCGACGCCTGGCGCTACCTCGCCGCGCAGGGTCTCGCGCTGTTCTGCCTGAATTTCCTGTGCTTCTACTACGCCGAACAGCTCGTGCCGAGCGGGCTCGTCGCGGTAGTGTTCTCGACCGCGCCGCTGCTGAACTCGATCAACGGGCGGCTGTTCATGGGCCGGCCTCTGCAGCCGAGCGCGATTGCGGGTGCGTTGCTCGGGCTCGTCGGCATCGTCTGTCTGTTCGTGCAGCAGATGGCCGGGCATCTCGGCGATCACACCGCATGGCTCGGGCTCGGCGTCGCGTTTCTCGGCACGCTGTGCTTCTCGGCCGGCAACCTGCTGTCGAGCCGCATGCAGTCGATGGGCCTGCATCCGTTCGCGACCAACAGCTGGGCGATGCTGATCGGTGCTGCCGTCCTGACGCTCGGTAGTCTGTTCGCCGGCTATTCGTTCGCGGTGGAACCGTCGGCGCGCTATCTCGGTGCGCTCGCGTATCTCGTGGTGTTCGGCTCGGTGATCGGCTTTACGGCGTACTTGATGCTCGTCGGCCGTATGGGCCCGGAGCGGGCCGCCTATTGCACGGTGCTGTTTCCGATCGTCGCGCTCGTGGCATCGACGCTGTTCGAGGGCTATCGGTGGTCAGCGCTCGCGGTGGTCGGTCTGATGCTCGTGGTGGCCGGCAATCTGGTGGCGTTCGATCTGACGCGGCGGATTTTCGAGCGTCGCCGGGCGGCGCGGACATGATGAACGTCTCGCTCAAGGTGAGGATTTACAGGAGCAGAAAAAGCAACTGAATCTCTGATCGGTGAGTCTTTACGGGAACCGGTTTTTACCGGTTTCATGAAGGAAAGATCGTGTCGGAAACATGATTCGATGCAAATGGAATGAATTGGATGAATCGGCATTCAATAATAATTTTTTAATCAATAAATTTACTATTTTTATATGAGATGATAAAACGCCAAATATGATGTGCGCGTCTCGCGCCTCGCAAGGACCGACTGCCGTGAAGCCTTTCTCCCGCCTTGGCTTGGCCGTGGTGTTAATCCACAGCCTGATCTCGCCGAATGTTTCCGCGCAATCCAAATTGAATTACACGACCTCCTGGATCGGTAATAGTTTCGGATTTTGCGACGGCAAATGGATGCAGCAGGATATTCAGGCCATTAGCGTCGGCGCCAATGGCACCGTTTATACGAATGCGCCGTGGGACGAAAGCGGCAGTGAAATCGCCGCCTATCGCGCGGGCGACAAGCTCGCGGTGGCCGGTTCGACGCATGGCTGGGGAGCGGCCGGCGGCGACGCGGTGGCCGTCAACCAGACGTACCTCTATGCGGCGATGTCGATCGGCAATGAGAACAATGCGCTGGTCGGCGCCGACTATCCGCCGGCCAATCAGACCTGGTACGGCATCACGCGACGCACGCTTGCGAACCTCGCGACCGGCGCGCCGTTTTCCGGCGGCATCGGCAATAGCGCGAACGCGACGAAGAACAGTTTCGTCGCGGTCGATACGGTGAAGACCGGCACCGACGCGAGCATTCGCGGCCTCGCCGCAACCGACAGCGAGCTCTACGTGGCCGACACGTACGGCAACCGGATCGCCGTGTACGACGCGCAGTCCATGCAGCCGCTGCGTTCGTGGAGCGTCGCGTCGCCGGCCCGCATCGCGATCGACACCGACTCGACGCTGTGGATCATCAGCGGCTTCGGCACAGCCAATCTGAGCATCCTGCACTACCGCGCCGACGGCACCGCGCTCGCCGGTCCATTGACGCTGCCCGCCGGCACCGTGCCGAGCGACCTCACAGTGACGCCATCCGGCCAACTGCTGGTCGCCGACAACGGCGTTTCGCAGCAGATCCTCGTGTTCAACAAGGGCGCGGGCGGCCAGATGCAGGCGGGCACGTCGATCGGCACGCGCAACGGCATTTTCCACCCGGTGCGCGGCGTGCCCGGCGATACGCGTTTCAACGGCATCACCGGCATCGGCGTCGACGCGGCCGGCAATCTGTACGTCGCGCAAAACGGCGAGGGACCGCGCGCGCTCGGCTCGGCATCCGTAGGGCAGGGCGCAGTGCTGGAGAGCTACGTGTACGGCACGCGCGTGCTCAACTGGCGGCTCTACGGTCTGAGCTTCGTCGATAGCGGCGCGTTCGACCCGGCCACGCCCGCTTCCATCTACACGGGCTCGAAGCGCTTCACGCTCGATTACAGGCAGCCGGTCGGCCACGAATGGTCATATGCGGCGTTCACGCTCGATCGCTTCGATTACCCCGACGATCCCGCCTTTCACGAGCCGCGCGGCGTGCGTGGCGAACCGATGGTGCGCAGATTCGATGGCCAGCGCTTTCTCTATACGCTCGATCCGGGCGCGCACTATCTGAACGTCTATCGCTTCGATGCCGCGCATGGCGAGATCGCGATACCGTCGGGGATGCTCGCGCAGAATCCGCTGCCCGGCGCATGGCCCGCCGCGCAACCGACGTACGGCGAATGGCTGTGGCGCGACAGCAATGGCAATGGCGCCGTCGACGCGAGCGAGATCAGCGGCAATCCGTCGACCGGCAGCACGGTCGGCGACGGCTTCTGGTGGGTCGACGAACCCGGCAACGTGTGGCTTGCCACGCCATTGAGCGGCGTGCGCGAGATGCCGCTGCAAGGTCTCGACTCCGCCGGCAATCCGATCTACACGTACGCGAGTGCGAAGATGTTCGCGATGCCCGCGCCATTCACGCGGCTCGCGCGGCTCGTCTACGTCGCGGCGACCGACACGATGTATCTGTCCGGTTTCACGAGTGCGATTCCGTGGGACCCGACGCACTGGAAGGAAGCGGGTCCGGTGCTGGCCCGCTACGACAACTGGAGCAGCGGCAACCCGACGCTCACATACACGGTCTCGCTGCCGTGGAACACGCAAAGCGATCCGCAGACCACCACGGTCGGCGTCGCGGTGGCGGGCAACTATATCTTCGTTGCCGAGTTGTACACCGATCGCATCGACGTCTATGACGCGCGCAACGGCACGGCGGTCGGTTACATGACGCCGGGCGCGAGCGTCGGCGGCACGAGCGGCTGGGTCGACGTGTATCTCGGCATCAGCGCGGTGCAGCGCGATAACGGCGAGTACGTGGTGCTGGTCGAAGACGACGCGCGCGCGAAGCTGCTGATGTATCGCTGGACGCCTTGACGTGGATCGCTGTCGCGCCGAACACGAATAGACGGCGGCGCACGATCGGTATATAACAACTTTACCGATGCACTCAATGGAGCGATGTTCGATCATGACGCAAGACGTTTCTCCCAAGCCGCCCTCCGACGATCGTCCCGAGATCGAGCAGCTCGACGCGGCGCTCAGTCACGTCGATCAGCAGGTGTCGTCAGGCGGCATTGCATCGGGCGCCGCGAAAGGCATTGTGTACAGTCTGATCGAAACGCTCGGTGCGCTGGTCGGCGATCCCGATCTGCCGGAGCACGCACGTTCGGGTTACGAGGGACTGCTGGAGGCCGCGCGCGAGTTGCGCGCGAAGTTGGACCGCTGAGTGGACCGCTGAACGCGCGGGTCCGCTCCGGCGCAGCCATCGTGCCGTCTGCTATACAAAAGCGCACTGTGTAACTCACCGTGCGCTTTTTTTTTCATGCTCTCTGAGGCTCACGCCCCGAGCGCCACCTCTTCACCGCTCGTCTGCGCCAGCAACTGGTGAATCTGCGCGACCACGGCCGCGCCTTCGCCGACCGCCGCGGCCACGCGTTTCGTCGAACCGGCACGCGCATCGCCGATCGCATAGACTCCTTCGACCGTGGTCCCGAGATCGCACGCGGTGGCCGAGCCATCCGCGCTGATGCCGGTCAGCACGAAGCCTTTCGCGTCGAGCTGCACGCCGCAGGTACGCAGCCATTCGGTGTTCGGGTCCGCGCCGGTGAACAGAAACAGATGCCGGGTGTCGAAGTGATCGACGCCGCCGGGCAGCGGCCGCTTCAGCGCGACCGACACGAGCCCGTCCTCATCGCCTTCGAGCCGGCCGACTTCCGAATTCGGATGCACGAACACGTTCGGCAGCGAGCGGATGCGGTCGATCAGATAGCGCGACATGGTCGCCTCGAAACCGCTGCGGCGGATCAGTACGTGAACCTTGGCCGCGTGCGTTGCCAGATAGACGATCGCCTGGCCGGCCGAATTGCCGCCGCCAACCAGCACGACCTCCTGGCGCTTGCACAGCTTCGCCTCGACCGGCGACGCCCAGTAGTAGACGCCGCGTCCGTCGAAGCGCTCGAGCCCGTCGAGCGCCGGGCGCCGGTACACGGCGCCGCTCGCGATCACGATCGCCTGCGCGCTGATGTGGCCGCCGCATTTCAGCTCGAGCCGATACGGCGACTGCCGGCAATGCAGCGCTTTCACGTTGACTGGGATCGCCACGTGCGCGCCGAACTTCTGCGCCTGCACGAACGCGCGGCCGGCGAGCGCCTGGCCCGAGATGCCGGTCGGAAAGCCGAGGTAGTTTTCGATGCGCGAGCTCGCGCCCGCCTGGCCGCCCGGCGCGCGGCTGTCGAGCACGATCACCGAAAGTCCTTCGGAGGCAGCGTACACCGCGGCGGCAAGTCCCGCCGGCCCCGCGCCGACGATCGCGACGTCGTACACGTACGTGTCGTCGAGATCGGGCAGCATACCCAAGCGAGTGGCAAGCTCCGGCATGCTCGGATGACGCAGCACCGAGCCGTCCGGGCAGATCACGAGCGGCAGGTCCTCGCGCTGCGCGGCGAACTGCTCGATCAGACGCAGCGCGTCTTCGTCGCGTTCGTCGATCACGGAATGCGGATGGCCGTTGCGCGACAGGAAGCCTTGCAGCGTCACGAGCCTTGCGTCGCTGCTATTGCCGATCAGGATTGGCCCGCCCGCGCCCTTTTCGATCAGCGACACGCGCCGCAGAATCAGCGCGCGCATGATGCGCTCGCCGAGTTCCGCTTCGGCGACGATCAGCGCGCGTAGGCGCTCGGGCGAAATCAGCAGCGCTTCGACGCGGCCGATCGCGAGGCCGTTCACCAGCGAGGGCTTGCCCGACAACTGCCCGACCTCGGCCAGGAAATGCCCGGCGCCGCGCTCGCTGATCACGTGCTCGCGGCCGATGCCGTCACGCTGATAGACCTTCACGCGCCCTTCGAGCAGCACGAACATGCCGGGGCCGGTGTGACCGGTCTCGAACAGCAGCTCGCCGGACTTCCAGTGACCGACCTCGCCGAAGCGGCGGAGCCGGTCGATCTCGGCGCAACTGAGCTCCGGAAACATCTGGTGCATGCGCGTCGATAGCGACGAAAACGGCGCGTCGGCGACGACCCCCTGCTGTCCTTCCACCTCTTGAGTCGAAACGTCCTGAGTCGAAAGCATTGAACCGCTCCTTCGATATATTCATTGCACGATTGAACGCGAGGCAACGCGATGCGCGCTCGCACGCCGGGACGAGCCGTGCCGCGCGCGTCAGGCGGACGATGCCGCCGCTGATTACGGCTAAACGGCTTTGGGCGCGATGTCGTCGACCGCGACTTCCGGCGGCGGCATCGCGGGCAGCGAGTCGACCGGCTTGCCCGAATCGCGCCAGGCTTCCATGCCGCCGCGCAGCGGCAGCACGTCGGAAAAGCCGGCTTCGTTGAGCTGCTTGGCCATCCATGCCGCGGAAATCTCGTTCGGGCAGGAGCAGTAGATCACGAGCTTCTGGTCGTGCGCATAGGTGGCGACGATGTCGTCGAGTTGCCGTTCATCGGCGAATTGCGCGCCGGGGATCACGAACGGATCGAGCTTGCGCTTCTCCTCCGAACGGATGTCGAACACGACCGGCACCCGGTCATCCGCGAACAGCTTCGCGAGTTCGTCGACCTCGATGCGCGCGGACGCGAGCTTCGCGATCAACTGACGGCGCCGGATCCACCGGTACACCGCGTACAGCACCAGCAACGCGACGACGACGAGCGCCGCCGTGCGCCCGAGCCGCCCGGCAATCGCGAACAGCATGTCGATCTGCCGCGCGAACAGCGCGCCGATGATCAGCCCGGTGCCGGACCACAGCGCGGCGCCGACGCCGTCATAGGTGAGGAAGGTGCGGTAGCGCGTGCCCATCGCGCCGGCCATCGGGATCGACACGATCGACAGCCCCGGCACGAACTTCGCGACCGCGAGCACGCGCACGCCCCAGCGGCCGAAGAAGCGCTCGGTCTTTTTCACGCAGGTGTCACGCGAGAGCGACAGCCGGCAGATCGTCTTCAGCGTATTGCCGCCGTAGATGCGGCCCGCGACGTACCACGCGCTGTCGCCGATCAGCGTCGCGAAGATCGACAGCACGAGGACCGGCAGCAGTTGCGTGCCGACCGAGCCGGGGTGCATCGCGGCCATCGCGCCGAACAGCACGAGCGACGGCATGGCCGGCACCGGCAGCCCGAGCGCGGCGGCCAGCACATTGAGGAAGACGAGCGCCGGTCCATATTGCGCGACGAGGTCATGTAGCATCGGTTTAACATCCGCGGCCCTTGCGGGCGCAGCGCGGTAAGGAATGCAAAGGGGAATTCAAGGATTATGGACGTATTTTCGAGACGTGCAACCGGCCCGGAAATTGGCCCGTCTTCTGGCTGCGATCAGGTCGCCCTAGATGGCCGCATGCCTCGATACACAAGCGTGGCAACCGCTTGTGACACGTTGTTGAGGCCGGGTAAGCGCGCTCGACGAGACGCGAAGGCGCTTGCAAAAAGCCGTAGGAAAGCGGGGATTGGCGGCGTGGACGGAACGAACGGAAGCACGGCGACGCGCGCCCAATGCGAATAACCCCGCGCTGACGCGTCGAAGCGCGACGCAACCGGCGCGAGAGGCCGCCGAGTCACGCGACGGTCACACCCGCCGCGCGCCCCCCTTCACTGACGATGATTGTGCTGCTCGCCCGGCAACTCGGCGCCATGCGCGCGGATCGCGGCGATCAGCTCCGCGGGCGTGATTTCGTAGCGCACTTCGCGATGTATGCCCGGCTTGCGCTCATCGACCTCGATCAGCAGGATGCCTTTGCCGTCTTCGGTCGATTCGAGGCGCAGCGAGCGAAGTTCGCGCGCCGTTGCGTCGTCGTATTCGGTGAGCAGGGCCATTGACCCGGAGGACCCGGTGATGCGCATCGAAGTTGTCCTTGTTGCGTTGGTGATGGAACCATTGTACGGGGCGGACGGCGTGCCGTCTGCCGCGTCGTCGTGCCGTGTCGCGTCTGCCTCTGTCTCGCCGGGGTTTTAGTCGAGTGTGACGCTGCCGCTAGCGGATTCGCGGTTGCGGAGCGAGCAACCAGTTTAACGCGACTCCTCGTCGCGACGAATGCATTTTTCATGCCCCACGGTGGCGCGACGTGCGCTCGGATTTTGTCATGCGGGTGACGCGGGGGCGGGCTAGGAAGCGTTCGGCGCGCGCAAAAAAATAGCCCGTCCGGATAGGGACGGGCCGTTAAACGCCGTTGTTACTCGGGTCAGCCTGCCCTTGCAACATTGGGCGCTGACAACTCCATCCTCGTGCTTCGTTGCCCGGCTGTCGAGGTGGGAGTAATGCGGATCTATCAGATCAAAGTACTGTTTTCCGGTTCGGCGTTCACACGAGGCCGGTCGCGTAATACACCGCGATCACGAAGAACACCGCGAGCGTCTTGATCACGGTGACCGCGAAGATGTCGCGATACGACTGCCGGTGCGTGAGACCCGTCACGGCGAGCAGCGTAATCACCGCGCCGTTGTGCGGTAGCGTATCCATGCCGCCGCTCGCCATCGCGACCACGCGATGCAGTACTTCGAGCGGAATATGCGCGGCTTCCGCACCCTTGATGAACGTATCCGACATCGCGGCGAGCGCAATGCTCATGCCGCCCGATGCCGAACCCGTGATGCCCGCCAGCGTGCTGACCGACACCGCGGCGTTGACGAGCGGATTCGGAATGCTTTTCAGCGCGTTGCTGACGACGAGAAAGCCCGGCAGCGCCGCGATCACACCGCCGAAGCCATATTCCGACGCGGTGTTGAGCGACGCCAGCAGCGCGCCTGCCACTGCCGCCTTGGTGCCCACCGCGAAGCGCTCGCTGACGCGACTGAACGCCGTCACGACGACCATCACGATGCCGAGCAGCAGCGCGCCCAGCACGGCCCAAATCCCCACGAGAGCCTTGACGCTCGTTTCGACCGGTGCATGCAGCCCCGGCAGGATGTCCGGGGTGACCGTGAAGGACGGGCCGTACCAGGTCGGAATCCAGCGCGTCAGCAGGAAGTTCGAGACGCCGACCACGACGAGCGGCGCGACCGCCAGCAGCGGATGCGGCAGCTGCTTCGACTCGACGCGCTCCGGCTCGTTGACGAGGTCGGTGCCGTAACCCTCGCCGGTCGCCATCGCGGCGCGGCGGCGCCATTCCAGATACGACAGACCGACCACGATGATGAACAGCGAGCCGAGCACGCCGAGCGTCGGCGCGGCCCACGAGGTGGTCTTGAAGAACGTCGTCGGGATGATGTTCTGGATCTGCGGCGTGCCGGGCAGCGAGTCCATCGTGAACGAGAACGCGCCGAGCGCGATCGCGCCGGGCATCAGCCGCTTCGGAATGTTGCTCTGGCGATACAGCTCGGCCGCGAACGGATAGACCGCGAACACGACGACGAACAGCGACACGCCGCCGTAGGTGAGCAGCGCGCACACCGCGACGATCACCGCGTTAGCGCGCGAGCGGCCGATATAGCGAATCGCGGCCGCGACGATGGACTCCGAGAAGCCCGACAGCTCGATCACCTTGCCGAATACGGCGCCGAGCAGAAACACCGGGAAGTACAGCTTCACGAAGCCGACCATCTTGTCCATGAAGATGCTCGTGAAGACCGGCGCGACGGCGGCGGGCTCGGTGAGCAGGACGGCGGCGAGCGCCGCGATCGGCGCGAACAGGATCACGCTGTAGCCGCGATACGCAGCGAACATCAGAAACGCCAGCGCGGCGATAACGATGAGAAAGGTCATTGAGTCTCCATAGCCCGGTTGTTCTACATGTTTGCCGTCCCGATCGAGCGACGGCGCGGCGCGCTCGGAACGCAGGTTCCATGCCATGCCTGCCGTTTTGCTGCTGGCCCGCCGTTGCGCATGGCGCGGCCGCGCAGCGGCGGGCCGAGGCATCGTGGGCGGATTGTACCCAAGCGTCTCCGAAACGGGACTTCCATCCGGTGAAGAACACCTGAAACCAGGGTAAGTCATGATGCATAAGGCCTATCGTGTGTCTCAATTTGGAGATAAATTCATCCACCGATTGAGATTGATGCAATCAAAACGATAAGCGGAGACAGCGACAGTATGTTGACCGACTGGACGGGCCTGCCCGCCACCTATGACGACGTGCTTCGTCGGGCGATGGATTCGCTGTTTCGCACGTTCGAAAACTTCAGCGAAGGCACCTTCATCGTCGATGGGCAGGCGCGCGTCGTCTGGATCAACAAGCGGTATGCGGCGCGCTTCGGCTTTGCTGACCCGCAGCAGGCGATCGGCCGGGATTGCGAAGCGGTGATTCCAAACAGTCTGATGCGCGAGGTCGTCAACACCGGCAAGCCGATCCTGCTCGACATCATGGAGACCGATCGCGAGCCGCTCGTCGTCACGCGCCTGCCGCTCAAGGACGATGCCGGGGTGACGATCGGCGCGGTCGGCTTCGCGCTGTTCGACGAGCTGAAAGCGCTGTCGCCCCTCTTTTCGCAGTACTCGCGGTTGCAGCAGGAGCTGATTGCGACGCGTCAGTCGCTTGCGCAGGCGCGCCGCGCGCGCTATACGTTCGGCAGCTTCGTCGGCACGAGCGCGGCGTCGCTCGAAGTGAAGCGCCAGGCGCGGCGCGCGGCGCAACTCGAAGCGCCGGTGCTGCTGCTGGGTGAAACCGGCACCGGCAAGGAGCTGCTCGCGCATGCGATTCACGGCGGCTCGGCGCGCGCGCACAAGCCGCTCGTCAGCGTCAACGTCGCGGCGATTCCCGACACGCTGCTCGAAGTCGAGTTCTTCGGCGCCGCACCCGGCGCGTACACCGGCGCGGATCGCAGGGGGCGGGTCGGCAAGTTCGAGCTCGCCAACGGCGGCACGCTGTTTCTCGACGAGATCGGCGACATGCCGCTGCCGTTGCAGGGCAAGCTGCTGCGCGTGCTGCAGGACAAGGAATTCGAGCCGCTCGGCTCGAATCGGATCGTGCGCGCGGATGTGCGGATCATCGCGGCGACATCGGCCGATTTGCCGGCGCTCGTCGCGGCCGGGCGTTTTCGCGCGGACCTGTTCTACCGGCTCAACGTGCTGACGATCCATGCGCCGGCGCTGCGCGAGCGTCCGTCCGACATCGAGGCGCTTGCCTACGCGATGCTCGAGGAGCTGGCCGCGCAGGCAGGCGGCGGCAGCCACTTCGAATTGCACGACGACGCGTTGCGCCTGCTGTGCGCGTACGACTGGCCCGGCAACGTGCGCGAACTGCGCAATACATTGGAGCGCGCCGTGATGCTGTCCGACAGCGAGCGCATCGATGCGCGTGTGCTCGCGCGGTTCATCGGCTCGGGGCAGGGCGGTGCGGCGGCACCGGCGCGGACCCCGTCCGTCGCGGCCGCCAGCGCGGACGTGGCCGCCAGCGCCGAACCCGCCTCGTGGAGCGACGCGATGGCCGCGTTCGAAAAGCGCTTTCTCTGCGACGCGTTGCGCGCGAACGGCGGCCGCGTCATTGACACTGCGAAACAGATCGGCATGGGCCGCGCGACGCTGTACAAGAAGATCGCCGCGCACGGCATCGACGTTTGACTCGCCGCGCCCGGCCAGCCGCGCCACGCCAACTGACGCAGCACGAGAGCAGCGTGGCACAATCGCGAGATCGAAAAACAAGACGTGACCGGGGTCTCCATGAAATGCCATTCCTTCTTCGCGCGCCGCTCGCGCGGCATCCTGGCCCTAGCCGCGATCGTCGCGCTTGGAGGTTGCAGCAGCAGCGCGCCGCTGTTCCTGCCGGATGGCCGTGCGACCACGCTCGTGCAATGCCCGGTCGGTTCCGACTCGTGCTCGCAACAGGCGGCCGCCAGTTGCAATGGCGCGTTCGACATCGTGCGCCAGTCGAGCGAGGGCGGTACGTTGAGCCTGATCTACGCCTGCCGCGCGACCGCGAAGTAAGCTCCTGACGCCGTGCCGGTGCAATGCCGGCGCGCGCGGCTGGCCGATCCGTTGGCGGCCTTCGGTTTTTTTCGCCTGTTCGCAGTTATTCCCTGCCAATTCCCGATACGCTCGCTGACCACGCTCGTGCCATTCCGGTTACCACATGGCCGTCATAAATTCATGCGCCTAATGGGTGTCCGATAAGCGTTTTGCATGCGAATTGGGATAAGTAAGCCGCATGCGGCATTTTTACAACGTTGAGTCACCGCGCACCGATTATCCTTTGCGCCCGGACCATGATTTATCTTTAGCTTCGGGGCGTCGAACGCAGTCGGTGCGGCAGGCAACGGAACGTGAAATTTGACGGCAGTATTCTTTTTAAACCGTTGGATTTAACCCGGCGAGCAGAAATTGCCAGTTTTTTCCGACGCAGAAGAAGTTCAGGAAGGTTTTTCCGCTGCTGGCGGGCATTACTTTGGGCCGCGCGGGCCAACACGGCTTCATGCTTTCGATTTTTTTGCTTCAACACTAATTCAATAGAATCCGGGGAAAGCAATGAATCATCAGCAACTCGAAAAAGACATCGAGCATCTCGAGCAGATAATTTCCCATATTTCCGCAGAAGACCGTATTCCTTTGTCTTACTGGCGTAACCGCCTTCAGCACGTTTCCGGCGCGGTTCTCGTGCCGGCGCAGGCAACCCGCGTCAAACGCCTCGATGCCGCGCTTTGCGCATTGGAAAAACGGCAGAAAGCCTGAATGTCGTCATTGTGTCCGCCAATCGGGATCGGCAATTAGGAAAGCCGTCGTGTGCGCTTTCGCCGGACAGGTTTTATCTTTCGGTTTGATCGCCCAAAGCGACCTGGGCGCCTGCACGTTTTCTTTTACCGACACAGGATGTACATGCAGATAGCAGGACTTGCCGCGACCCGGCTCGCGACGCTGACCAACGCGATGCAGGGCTACGTGGAGCGGGGCGAAGTGGCGGGGGTGGTGTCGCTCGTATGGCGGCGCGGCGAAATCGGCTACTTCGAACCGGCAGGCCTACGCGACGAAGCCGCGCAATTGCCGATGGAGCGCGACACGCTGTTTCGCATCGCGTCGATGACGAAGCCGGTGACGAGCGCCGCGATCATGATGCTGATCGAGGAAGACCGCCTCGCGCTCGATGCGCCCATCTCGCGGTGGCTGCCCGAGCTTGCCGCGCCGCGCGTGCTGCGTGACCCGACCGGCCCGCTCGAGCAGACCGACCCGTTACGCGCGCCGATTACGGTGCTCGACCTGCTCACGCATCGCGCGGGTTTCGCGTATCACTTCACGGCGACGGGTCCGCTTGGCGAAGCCTACGCAGCCGCGTTCAACGGCTTCGAGGCGAGCGGCGGCAACAGCGCGTGGCTCGCGCGCATCGCCGTGTTGCCGCTGATGTTCCAGCCCGGCTCGCGCTGGCACTACGGCGTGGCGACCGACGTGCTCGGCGTGCTGATAGAACGCGTGAGCGGCATGACTCTTGGGGAGTTTTTCCGCACGCGCATTTTCGCGCCGCTCGGCATGCGCGACACCGCGTTCTGGGTGCCCGACGCACAGCTTGCGCGCCTCGCCACCGCGTACAACATCGATCCCGGCACGCGGCGTCGTGTGGTCGAGGATCATGCGGCGGCGAGCCGCTGGGCCAATCCGCAACGCTTTCAGAGCGGCGGCGGCGGGTTGGTCTCGACCGCCGAGGATTATCTGCGATTCGCGCAACTGCTGCTCGGGCGCGGCCGCGTCGGCGACACACGGCTGCTGTCGCATCGCTCGGTCGACCTGATGCGCAGCAATTTCCTGAGCCGCGACCAGCGCCGCCTGCCTGCCTTCGGTCACGTGATCTGGGCGGGGCAAGGCTTCGGCCTCGGCCTGTCGATCGTCGATGATCCGGCGCAGCAATTGCCGCTCGGCTACCGCTCGCTCGGCTCGTTCGGTTGGCCCGGCGCGTACGGCACGAGCTGGTTCGCCGATCCGGTCGAAAACATGATCGGCCTGATGCTGATCCAGCGCCGCTCGATCGACCCCTTCCCGATGGCCATCGACTTCGAACGCCGCGTCTACGATGCGATCGACGGTTGAGCGGGGCCGCCGCGCATGCGCTCGGCCGCGCGATTCACTATCCTGTGATTTATTCGTCTGATAGTGTCCGCCAACCATTCATCGCGATTCATCGCAGTGCGTCCAACCGAGGGGGGAACACCGGCATGGCCTCTTACAAACAGCTGACTGCGCAACTCGAAAAACTCCACAAGGAAGTCGCAGTCGCGCGTGAAAAAGAAGTCTCGCAAGCTATCGCCGATATCAAGCAGAAGATTGCCGAATACGATCTGACCGCCGAAGAACTCGGCTTGACGAGCGCCTCGCCGAAGCCGCGCCGCAAGTCGTCGACGACGACGTCCGTCGCCAAGTACCGCAATCCGAAGACCGGCGAAACCTGGAGCGGCCGTGGGCGCTCGCCGGCCTGGCTCGTCGGCAAAAATCGCGAGCGGTTTCTGATCGACGGTTGAGCTTCGTCGTGGGTGCCGATGCGTCCGCGTTCTCTGAAGTGATGCGTGGTTTGATCCGTTCCGCACCGTTGCAAAGGTCCCGAAAACGCTCACCTTTGCGTGACGCCTGAACGCACACGGCGATATTTGCCGATGCATTCGAATCTCGCGGGATGCTTCGGTGAGCCAGGCTTTGTCGCACGACGCACCTCCGCGGGTGCGAATCGCCATCGTGCCGCACCGCCCCGCGCCGCTCGACGAAAACCCGCGACAGCCTTTGCTGGCGGGCGTTTCCAGGCGTCGAGCCGGAACCTGTTCATAGCGGTGCGAAGCTTTATCGCCGTTTTCCTGCGCATCGCGTTGGCGGCGCCCGCGCCTTGGCAGGTGCGTGCATGCGCTTCGCGATCCTCACCTTTGACCGCAAATCGATATTCGCCGCCGCAAGTCCCGAAAACGCTCACCTTTGCCACAAGCATGCGCGGCGCGCCGACGCTCGCGCCGTCGCCCCGTGCGGCGCCGGGGCCCTTTCCCCCGGCCGTCGCGCCAGACGTGTATCATTCGCACCTTGCGCCGTTTTTGCGCCAGCGATTCCCGCATTGTCGAACGCTGGGTCGTGACCCGTTCGCCACCCGTTTTCGGACGCGGCGCGAGCGCCGGCCGATCCGGGCCCGCGCCCGATTCTCGCAGCTCGACGCCGCCGCGCCACGCGCGGCTACCGGCCGCCCACGGCCGCCGGGAACCGCCTGAACCCCTTTCCGTGACCGCCAGACCCGATGTCAGTCTCCGAACTCAAACGCCGCCGCACGTTCGCGGTCATTTCCCACCCGGACGCGGGTAAAACCACGCTCACCGAAAAACTGCTGCTGTTCTCGGGCGCGATCCAGATCGCCGGTACCGTGAAGGGCCGCAAGAGCAACCGCTACGCAACGTCCGACTGGATGGAAATCGAAAAGCAACGCGGCATTTCGGTCGCGAGTTCGGTGATGCAGTTCGAGTACGGCGATTGCGTGATCAACCTGCTCGACACGCCGGGCCACGAGGATTTCTCCGAGGACACGTATCGTGTGCTGACCGCGGTCGACGCCGCCGTGATGGTGATCGACGGCGCGAACGGCGTCGAAGCGCAGACGCTGAAGCTGCTGGAAGTCTGCCGCAGCCGCAAGACGCCGATCGTCACGTTCATCAACAAGCTCGACCGCGAAGTGCGCGAGCCGCTCGAACTGCTCGATGAGATCGAGCAGCACCTCGGCGTGGCGGCGGTGCCTTTCACATGGCCGATCGGCATGGGCAAGGATTTCCAGGGCGTCTACGACGTCCAGCGCGATCAGGTGCGGGTGTTCCGCGCCGGGCAGGACACGGCCGGCGGCGCGGTCGAAACGCTGCAGGCACTGAGCAACGAGGAAGGCGAGCGCCGTTTCGGCCACGCGTGGGTGCGTGCGAAGGAAGAAATCGATCTGATCACCGGCGCGACGCCCGAGTTCGACCGTGAGCAGTTCCTCGCCGGCCAGCAGTCGCCGGTGCTGTTCGGTTCGGCGATCAACAACTTCGGCGTGAAGGAGATTCTCGACGCGCTGGTCGACCTCGCGCCGCCGCCGTCGATGCGCATGACCGTGCAGCGTCCGGTGCAGCCGGAAGAGTTGAAGTTCACCGGCGTCGTGTTCAAGGTGCAGGCGAACATGGACCTCGCGCACCGCGACCGCGTCGCGTTCATCCGCGTGTGCTCGGGACGTTTCGAGCGCGGCATGGCGGTGAAGGTCACGCGCTCGAACAAGACGTTCCGCGCAAACAACGTGGTCACGTTCCTGTCGCAGCGTCGCGAGACGGTGAGCGAGGCGTATCCGGGCGACATCATCGGTATTCCGAACCACGGCACGCTGAGTCTCGGCGATACGCTGACCGAAGGCGAGCAGCTGCAGTTCGTCGGCCTGCCGTTCTTCGCGCCGGAAATTTTCCAGACCGTCGAAGTGGTCGATCCGATGCGCGCGAAGCAGCTCGGCGAAGCGCTGAAGCAGCTCGGCGAGGAAGGCGCGATCCAGGTGTTCCGTCCCGAAGCCGGCGGTCTGATGATTCTCGGCGCGGTCGGGCAACTGCAGTTCGAAGTGGTGTCGCACCGTCTGTCGACGGAATACAAGGTCGCCGTGCGCATGGCGCCGGCGCGTTACCGGCTGTCGCGCTGGGTGACCTGCGACGACGCGGCCGAGCTGCGCCGCTTCACCGACTCGTACTCGGCGCGAATCGCGCTCGATGCGTCCGATGCGCCGACCTATCTGGCCTCGCACGTATCGGAGATCGAAGTCGCACAGAAGGCGTGGCCGAAGATCGTGTTCAACGAGTTGCGCGAGCACTCGGGGGCGCCGTTCAGAAAGGCGATGTAAAACCGCGAGTCCGCTGGTTTCGAAGCAAAAAAGCCGCGTCGTTCGACGCGGCTTTTTACTTTTCCGCCGCAACAACGTCCCGCGCCCGCGCGCGACTTCGCCTATGCTGACGGAACCACCCGCCTCGCCGCGAAGCCGGCTCCAATTCCTGTCCAACCGCATGGAGCGCCCGTGACCGTTCGCAACCTCGACGCCTTGTTTCGCCCGAAATCCGTCGCCGTGATCGGCGCGTCCGAGCGGCCGGGCAGCACCGGCGCGATGGTCTGGGCGCGTGTGCTGGAAGGCGGCTTCGACGGCCCGCTGTGGCCGGTCAATCCGAAGCACGCGACGCTCGGCGTCCACCCGGTGATTGCCGACGTCGGCGATCTGCCGCAGGCGCCCACCGTCGCGGTGATCTGCACGCCGCCCGCGACGTGGCCCTCGCTGATCCATAAGCTCGGTGGCATGGGCACGCGCGCCGTAATCATCGTCGGCGAGGTGCGCAGCGATGAAGACCGTCTCGAACTGCGGCATGCGCTGTCGGCGGCGCGGCCGCATCTGTTGCGCATCGTCGGACCCGGCAGTCTCGGCGTGGTGTCGCCGGCGCTCGGCGCGCATCTGGGCGCGCCGTCGTGCACGGTCAAGGCGGGCGGCGTCGCGTGGGTGTCGCAGTCGAATGCGCTGACCAACGCAGTGCTCGGCTGGGCACGAGCGCGCGGGCTCGGTTTTTCGCACGCAGTGGCGCTCGGAGCGGAGGCCGACGTCGATGCCGGCGACGTGCTCGATTACCTCGCGAGCGACCCCGGCACCCGCGCGATCCTGCTCGAACTCGACAGCGTGCGGGCGGCGCGCAAGTTCATGTCGGCCGCGCGCGCGGCGGCGCGCAACAAGCCGGTGCTCGCGTTGCGCTCCGGCCGCGACGATCCCGCCGACGGGCTCTACACAGCGGCGTTCCGGCGCGCGGGCCTCGTGCGCGTCGACGCGCTCGACGATCTGCTCGACGAAATCGAAACGCTCGGCGTCGGCCGCGTGGCGGCGGGCGCCACTGCCACGCTGATCACTAGCGACCGCGGTCTCGCGACGCTCGCGCGCGACGCGTTCACCGCCGCCGGCGGCCTGCTCGCGCCGTGGCCGGCCGCGGCGTCGGACGCGCTGCGCGAGGCGCTGCCGCTCGCGGTCGGCGGCAATCCGCTGCTGCTCGGCGACGGCGCGCGTCCTGAGCACTTCGGCACCGCGCTGAAGCTGCTCGGCGAGTATCGCGAGACCGGCACCGCCGTCGTGGTGCACGCATCGACGCATGGCGCGCCCGTCGACGATGTCGCGCAGGCGTTGATCGAGCATCAGCGCTTTGCGTATCGCGGGCTGCTCGCGTGCTTTTTCGGCGGTGTCGATGCGATGAGGCGCGACGCGCTGCATGCGCAGGGCATCCCGGTGCACACGACGCCGCAGCGGCTCGCGCGCGCCTTCGCCCGTCTGGTCGATTACCGGCTGGGCCGCGAACTGCTGATGCAAACGCCGGAAGGACTGCCTGCGCAGATTCCCGAGTCGATCGACGCCGCCCAGGCGCAGGCTCGCGAAGCGTTGGCGGCGGGCGCGAGCGAGCTGGCCGGGGCGGCGGCGGCGCGGTTTCTATCGCGGTTCGGGTTGCGGGTGGAGGGCGCGCAAGGAGGGGGCGCCCACGCATCGGGCGCCGATGCCGACGGCGCCGCAAAGCCCATCGTCGACGTCGCCGTCGAACTGCACGACGACGACAACTTCGGCCCCGTGTTCCGCTTCGCCGCACCGCCGATCGACGGCGTTTCCAGCGGGTTGCACGTGTACGGCCTGCCGCCGCTCAATCCAATGCTCGCGCGCGATATCGTCACGCGTTCGCACTACGCGAGGCTGGTCGCGCCGGAGCCGACGCTCGCGGCGTTGACGGCGGTGTCGCAAGCGGTTTGCGACGTGCGCGAGATCGTCGGCCTGTCATTGAAGCTCAGGGTCTACCGGGACCGCGTGACGGTGGTCGATCCCGTGTTGCGGCTCGGCGCGCAGCGCAGCCGTCTCGCGATCGTGCCGTATCCGCGCCGCTTCGAGGAAACGATCGACTGGCAGGGGATGCGTGTAACGGTGCGGCCGATTCGCCCCGAAGACGAAAACGCGCATCGCGAGTTCGTGCAGGCGATGACGCCGGAAGATTTGCGGCTGCGTTTTTTCGCTTCAGTCGGCGCGTTCGACCACTCGCAACTCGCGCGCATGACGCAGATCGACTACGACCGGGAAATGGCGCTGATCGCGACGGTCGACAACGAAGACGGCGTCGCGCAGACGCTCGGCGTGGTGCGTGCGGTGGCCGATCCCGACAACGAGACGGCCGAATTCGCGGTGACCGTGCGCTCGGATCAGAAAGGGCGGCGCCTCGGCCAGCTGCTGATGCAGCGGATCATCGCGTACGCGCGGGCGCGCGACACGCACTGGCTGATCGGTGAAGCGTTGCGCGAGAACACCGCGATGATCGCGCTCGCGAAGGCCAGCGGCTTCACGATCACGCGGACCGATGACCCCGGTGTGGTCGGCTTGCGGATGGCGCTCGAC
The DNA here is from genome assembly GCF_014201025.1 of Paraburkholderia sp. MM5384-R2. NCBI lineage: Bacteria > Pseudomonadati > Pseudomonadota > Betaproteobacteria > Burkholderiales > Burkholderiaceae > Paraburkholderia > Paraburkholderia sp. MM5384-R2. The sequence goes on along the minus strand of NZ_JACHDI010000012.1, from coordinate 91,083 downwards.
GAAACGGCGGGGGCGGACCCGAAGTCCGCCGCGCAGAACCAGCCGGCGCGTTGAGCGGCTGACGTCGCGAGCCGCTCAACGCATGGCTTCACCGCCTCACGCCGCCAGCTTCTGTGCCGCCTCATCGACCTGCGCGCGCGTGACCGACAGCTCGTCGAGCCATGCCTGCGCATACACGGTGCCGGTTTCGCGTTCGAGCCGCGCGATCGTCGCGGCGCAGCGGTTCGCGTCCTTCAGCGTCGAAATGAACGCTTTCACCGACTCACCGCCCTTGAACGCGTCGAACAGCGGCACGCGAATTTCGTCGGGCAGCGCACGGGCGGTCCATTGGTACGGCTTGCCGTTGAACGTCAGCGACGGCGGCAGCATGCGCTCCTTGCGCGCGGCCGGAATCAGGCCGTAGGTGCGCGCCGCTTCGCCGATCTGCTCGGGCGAAAACAGCTCGTCGGGCGTGATGTGGAACTGCTGGATGAAGGTCTCGATGCTTTGCATCGCGGCGGCGCGGTCGTCGCGGCGCTTCTGCGCGTGGGCGACGATGTCGCGCAGTTCGTCGGCTTCTTCGGCGGTGATCGTGAAGCTCGACTGCTTCTGCTGGAGTTCGGAAAAGCGCTGGAATTCGGAATCGGTCAGAAGTTTGGCCATTGCTCAATCGATGCGCGCGCATGAGCCCGTCATGCGGCGTTATTTTGGAAGGGCCGCCATTCTAAACCATGTGCGCGTGCGCGCCGCCGCGCAACTTACCGCGCAACTTACCGATCACGCCGCCTGCTCGCGGAACATCGACAGCGCCTGCACCGTGTCGCGCAGCAGCGTGGTGGCCGCTTCGAGCGTCGGCGCGACGTATTCGTCGATCCGCCGCAGATACGGGCAGGTCAGCACCGCGATCGCCTGTCCCGACGGCGCGAGTATCGGGAACGTCACGTCGGTGACGCCGAAGGTCTGCTGGCTGTCCTTCTGCCAGAAGCCCGCCGCGCGGATGCGCCCGCAGTCCTCCTCCAGCGCGTCGAGATCGAGCGTCACTTCGCCCTTCACCTTCGTGTGCTCCGCCAGCATCTGCTGGCGCTGCTCGACGCTCTGGAACGCGAGCATCACGCGCCCCGAACCGGTGTCGATCAGGCCGACCCGCGAACCGAGCCGCACTGACATGCCCCATGTGCCCGGTCCGTCGACTTGGGCAATCACCAGCAGGTTGCCGCGGTCGTAGACGACGAGGTGGCAAGACTGCTCGGCCGCGTCGGCGAAACGCTGCATCAGCGGCAGCGCTTCTGCGATTACCCGGTTCATTGGCGGATGACGGTGCGCGAGCGCGAACAGCTTCAGGCTCAGCGAGTAGCGGTCGCCAGCCGCCGAGCGCACCACGTATTGGCGCGCGACGAGGCGTTCGAGCATCCGGTACATCTCGCTCGCGTTGCGGCCCAGCTGCCGCGTGATTTCGGCGCGCGTCAGTCCTTCCTTCTGCTCGGACAGTAGCTCGAGAATGTCGAGGCCTTTATCCAGCGCGGGGGCGCGATAGCGGTCGTCGTCCTTGTCTTCGGCGTCCATCGTGAGGGTCGGAGAATTCGGTGTTGAGTTCTTATTATCTGGTGTGCGCGGGCGAGTGCGTAGCATTTCGCGAACTGGATGGCCTATGTCCAGGGAAAACCCAGGCGTCCGCGCCGCGTAGTTTTCTTGACTTGGAAAAATTCGAATATGAATAATACGTTCATTGGTGAATGAATGCACTTCCCAAGCGGTGCGCGGAGTGTGACCGCCGCACCTCGCCGCCGCATGGTAAAAAGACCACAAATCTGGAGACACGCTCATGTCGGCATCGATCGTATCGAAAATCGGGCAGCGGCGCCGTATCGGCCGCGGCTCGTTGCAGGTGAGCGGACTGGGGCTCGGCACGGCGCCGCTCGGCGGCCTGTACCGCGACCTGTCCGACGAGGAGGCCCAAGCGACGATCGCCGCCGCCTGGGACGCGGGTGTGCGCTACTTCGACACCGCGCCGCACTACGGCAACACCAAGGCCGAGCATCGGCTCGGCGCCGCGCTGCGCCACTATCCGCGCGGCGAGTATGTGCTGTCGACCAAGGTCGGCCGCCGCTTCGTGCCGCGCAAGTCGCCATTCGACGACCGCGAAGGCTGGCAGAATCCGCTGCCGTTCGAAGCGATCTACGACTACACGCACGACGGCATTCTGCGTTCGTTCGAGGACAGCCAGCAGCGCCTCGGCATCATCGATATCGACGTCCTGCTCGTGCATGACATCGGTCGCGTCACGCACGGCGACCAGCATCCGCACTACTGGCGGCAACTGACCGAAGGGGGCGGCTTCCGTGCGCTCGAGCGCCTGCGCTCGACGGGCGCAATCAAGGCGCTCGGCCTCGGCGTCAACGAGGGCGCGGTGATCCTCGACGCGATGGCAGAGTGCGATATCGATTGCGCGTTGCTCGCGGGCCGTTACACGCTGCTCGAGCAGACCACCCTCGACGACCTGCTGCCCGCCTGCGAGGCGCGCGGCGTCAGCATCCTGCTCGGCGGCGCGTTCAATTCGGGCATTCTGGCGCGGGGCGTCGAAGGCGATCTGAAGTTCAATTACGGCGCCGCGCCGCCCGAGGTGATCGAGCGCGTCGCGCGTCTGGAGGCGGTCTGCCGCGCGCATGACGTGCCGCTCGCCGCCGCCGCGTTGCAGTTTCCGTATGCGCACCCGGCGGTCGCCACCGTGCTGACCGGCGCGCGTAGCGCCGACGAATTGCGCGAGAACGTCGCGTCGTTCGAGCTGCCGATCCCCGCGGCCTTGTGGTCCGCATTGCGCGACGCGGGCCTGCTCGACCCGCGTGCGCCCGCGCCCGAGGACTGATCCGACCATGCCGATCGACGCTCACCAGCACTACTGGGACCCCGCGCGGGGTGACTACGAGTGGCTGACGCCGGAGCTGAAAATCCTCTACCGGCCGTTCGGGCCTGATGATCTGAAGCCGTTGCGCGAACAGGCCGGCATCGAGCGGACCGTGGTCGTGCAGGCCGCGCCGACGCTCGACGAAACCCGCTACCTGCTCGACATCGCGCGGCACGAGCCGTCGATCGCGGGCGTGGTCGGCTGGGTGCCGCTGTTGTTGCCGAACGCGCCCGACCTGATCGAGGTGCTCGCGCGCGAGCCGAAGTTCAAGGGCGTGCGGCCGATGCTTCAGGATCTGCCCGACGACGGCTGGATCGCCAACCCCGATCTCGCGCCGGCGATCGAGGCGCTGATCGCGCACGATCTCGCGTTCGATGCGCTGATCTATGCGCGTCACGTGCAATACGTCGAGATCTTCGTGCAGCGTTTTCCGGCGCTGCGCATAGTGGTCGATCATGGCGCGAAGCCGCCGATCCGCTACGGCCAGGCGGGCTACCCGGTATGGCGCGACGCGATCACGCGGCTCGCCGCGCTGCCGCAGGTGCACTGCAAGCTGTCGGGTCTCGCGACGGAGGCCTCGCCCGGCTGGACCGAGGACACGCTGCGGCCCTACGTCGAGCATCTGCTGAACACATTCGGCCCCGCGCGGCTGATGTGGGGCAGCGACTGGCCGGTGCTCGAACTGAACGGCGACTATCTGCTGTGGCATTCGGTGGCGACCACGCTCGTCGCGTCGTTGAGCGACGCCGAGCGCGACGCCGTGTTCGGCGAGAACGCCGCCGCGTTTTATCGGCTTTGATTTCGTTAGCAGCCCATTCAACTGGAGTCGTAGATGACACAAAGACTGGCCGGCAAAACGGCCCTGATCACCGCAGCGGGACAAGGTATCGGTCTCGCCACCACCGAACTGTTCGCGCGCGAAGGCGCGCGTGTGATCGCCACCGATATCCGCATCGACGGACTCGCCGGCAAGCCGGTCGAGGCGCGCAAGCTCGACGTGCTCGATGGCGCGGCGATCAGGGCGCTCGCCGCGGAAGTCGGCACGATCGACGTGCTGTTCAACTGCGCGGGCTTCGTACACTCGGGCAATATCCTCGAATGCAGCGAGGAGGACTGGGATTTCGCCTTCGACCTCAACGCGAAGGCCATGTACCGTATGATTCGCGCGTTCTTGCCGGCCATGCTGGAGAAGGGCGGCGGCTCGATCATCAACATGTCGTCGGCGGCGTCGAGCGTGAAGGGCGTGCCGAATCGCTTCGCGTACGGCGCGTCGAAGGCCGCGGTGGTCGGGCTGACGAAGTCCGTCGCTGCGGATTTCGTCACGCGTGGTGTACGCTGTAACGCGATTTGCCCGGGCACGGTGTCCTCGCCATCGCTCGAACAGCGAATCGCCGCGCAGGCTCAGGCGCAGGGCGCGTCGCTCGATGCGGTGCAGGCCGCCTTCGTCGCGCGTCAGCCGATGGGCCGCATCGGCAAGCCGGAGGAGATCGCCGCGCTCGCGCTGTATCTCGCGTCCGACGAGTCGTCGTTCACGACGGGCCAACTCCATGTAATCGACGGCGGCTGGTCGAACTGATTCTGATTGACTGACGAACCGAACACTACTGAACGTAAAGGGAAGTGCAACGATGAAACTGCTTCGTTATGGGCCGAAAGGCCAGGAAAAGCCGGGCCTGCTCGACGCGCAAGGCAAGATTCGCGATTTGTCGAAGCTGGTGGGCGATATCGACGGCGCTGGGCTCGGCGATGAAAGTCTCGCGAAACTGCGCGCTCTCGATCCGGCAACGCTCCCGGTCGTCGAAGGGAATCCGCGCGTTGGACCGTGCGTCGGCAAGATCGGCAAGTTCATCTGCATCGGCCTGAACTATGCGGATCACGCGGCGGAATCGAATCTGCCGGTACCGGCCGAACCGGTCATCTTCAACAAGTGGACGAGCGCGATCAGCGGCCCGAACGACGACATCGAAATCCCGCGCGGTTCGAAGAAGACCGACTGGGAAGTGGAACTCGGCGTCGTGATCGGCAAGGCGGCGAAGTATGTCGACGAAGCGAACGCGCTCGAGCATGTGGCCGGCTACTGCGTCATCAACGACGTGTCGGAGCGCGAATGGCAGATCGAGCGCGGCGGCACGTGGGACAAGGGCAAGGGCTTCGACACGTTCGGCCCGATCGGCCCGTGGGTCGTCACGCGCGACGAAGTCGCCGATCCCCAGAACCTGAGCCTGTGGCTCGAAGTGGACGGCCATCGCTACCAGAACGGCAGCACGAAGACGATGATCTTCAGTGTCGCGAAGCTGGTGTCGTATGTGTCGCAGTGCATGAGCCTGCAGCCGGGCGACGTTATCTCGACCGGCACGCCGCCGGGCGTCGGCATGGGTGTGAAGCCGAACCCGGTGTTTCTGAAGCCGGGGCAGACGGTGCGTCTGGGTATCGAAGGGCTGGGCGAGCAGACGCAGAAGACTTACGCGGCGGAGTAACGCGCTTTCTCTTTCCGTCATATCGCCGTGAATGAAAGGCCGTTCCTGTTTCGCGCAGGAGCGGCTTTTTTCATGGCGTCCCGGCTTTAACTCCCCGCCTCCTGCTCCCCGTTCTCTCCAATCCGATTCACGGTCCCCTGCGCGACCGCCACCAGCTTCTCGCGGTTCCCCTCCATCACGAACACGCTGCACTGGCAGGTCGCCTGATGCCTGCCCGCATAGACCACGCTGGCGCGCGCGATCAGCGTGCCCTTCACTGCCGGGCGCAGATAATTGATCTTGTACTCACCGGTCACGACTCTCGGACCCAGCGACAGCGCGCCCGCGAAAGTCAGCGCATTGTCGGCGAGATAGCTGATGACGCCGCCATGCACGAAGCCATGCTGCTGCCGCAGTTCATCTCGAATCGGCAGACTTAGGGTGAGCTCGTCGCTGCCGGCGTGCATCAGCTCCGCGCCTAGCAGCATGCTGAACGGCTGGGCGTGCAGTGCGCCGCGCGCCCGGTCGAGTAGGTCGGTCATCGTGGTTCCTTCGTGCAGGGTCTGGGTAGGGCATCGGTGCAACAAAACATCCGCGCGGCGCGTGCCATGCGGTCCCTACCCACTCTAGGAAGTGCCGCTGCGCTGCGCAAGGTGATTCCGCGCGATGAGCGGCGCATTGTTGCGCAAAACAACCGCAATCGCGACGATCGACGATGAAACCCGCACGTAGAGCGCTTTTTGCGGGAATTGGCCTCAAGCCGCCAATCGGCCTGCCGTTAACCCTGGTGTACCTCCGTTATCCTTTGTTCCCAGGTGTCCACGATGTTCAGCAAGATCAAGGTCGCATCCGGCCTGCTATGTGTTCTGGCCGCGTTCTGCGTCTTCCAGCTCGTCACGGTAGGGTTGGGCTTCTGGTCACTGACACGCACGCACGACGACGTCGGCGATCTGTCGAACATCGCGCTGAAGCAGGTCGACGCGGTCAACCAGACGACGCAGCGCCTGATGGACGCGCGCATCAACCTGTCGCGTGCCGGCACGCGCATGGTGCGCGGGGGCACCGAGCCCACGGACATCGTGCAGCACGCTCGCGAACAGCTCGCCGCCGCCGATCAGTCTTTCGCGACCTTCACGAGTGCGCAGAAGACCAGCGACGAAAACAGCGCGCGCGCGGCCGCGCTCGCCGAACGCTACAAGACGCTGCATGGCGCGCTCGCGGAGCTCGCCCAGTATCTCGACTCGAACAACATCCAGGCCTTCCTCGATCAGCCGACGCAGTCGTTTCAGGACGCTTATCTGGCGGAAGTGCACAACTTTGGGCAATTCGGCGACGCCGCGAGCCGCGCGTCGCTCGATTCGATCGATGCGCGCGTGGCGGCGTTTCGCATCGTCAGCGTGGTGATTTTGCTCGTGCTCGTCGCCGGCACGCTCGCCGTCTATACGGCGCTGCGCCGCGGCGTCGTGGCACCGCTCGAGGAAGCGGGCCGCCACTTCGAGCGCATCGCCCGAGGCCGTCTCGATCAACCGATCGCCGCACGCGGCAGCAACGAAATCGGCCGTCTGTTCTCGGGCCTCGCCACGATGCAGGCGAGCGTCGCACGCACCGTCAAGAGCGTGCGCGAGTCGGCCGACTCGATCCATCTTGGCGCCAACGAAATCGCGACCGGCAACGCCGATCTGTCGGCGCGCACCGAAAACCAGGCAGCATCGCTCGAGGAAACGGCATCGAGCATGGAGGAACTCACAGCGACCGTGCGCCAGAACGCCGATCATGCGCGCGAAGCCAATGCGCTCGCCGAGACCGCGCTTGACGCGACGTCGCGCGGCGGCGAAGTCGTCAATCAGGTGGTCGACAAGATGCGCGGCATCGCGCAGAGCTCGGACAAAATCGCCGAGATCATCTCGGTGATCGACGGTATCGCATTCCAAACCAACATCCTCGCGCTGAATGCCGCTGTCGAGGCGGCGCGCGCGGGCGAGCAGGGCCGCGGCTTCGCGGTCGTGGCCGGCGAAGTGCGCGGCCTCGCGCAACGCAGCGCGCAGTCGGCGAAGGAAATCAAGACGCTGATCAGCGAATCGGTCGCGCAGATTCAGGGCGGCTCGACGCTCGTCGAGCGCGCCGGCGAAGCGATGAGTCATGTGTCGGCGTCGATCTCGCGCGTCACGCAGATGATGGCCGAAATCAGCGCGTCGTCGCTCGAGCAGAGCACCGGCATCGAGCAGGTGAATCAGGCGGTCGTGCAGATGGACGAGATGACGCAGCAGAACGCGGCGCTTGTCGAGCAGGCCGCGGCGGCGGCGGCTTCGCTGCATCAGCAAACCGAGCAATTGAAACAGGCCGTTTCCGTGTTCGAAATTTCTGAAAGTGTGTTGCGCACGCAACAGCGCGGAGCGATGTCCGTCGCAAATGCAGAATTCGCATTAACCGGAATGCATGCGCTTTAAAGCGGCGACGCTTGAAAACGACGTAGAAATAGAAAATGGCCCGCGTAAAGCGAGCCATTTTGCATTAGACGCAAGCGCCTGTAGAGGCGCCTATCGTGACGTCCAAGTCTGTCTCAAAGTACCCGAAGGAACTTAGACCGGCTGGATGTTTGCAGCCTGCTTGCCTTTCGGGCCTTGCTTGACTTCGAACGACACTTTCTGGTTTTCCTGCAAGGACTTGAAGCCCGAAGACTGGATTTCCGAGAAGTGTGCAAACAGGTCTTCGCCGCCGTCGTCCGGGGTGATGAAGCCAAAGCCCTTTGCATCGTTAAACCACTTAACAGTACCTGTTGCCATTTTTGATCCAAATAAATGTTGTGTATTGCATCGCGACCGCAATCGCTCCAATGCGAGAGCGAGCACGAGGGGAGAGTTGTATCACGTCTTTATGACAGACGCCAATCAACCTGCGTCCGGGTATTCCCCGGTTTTGCTGTTTTTTCGCGCTTTGAGAAGGTCTGACGAGAACTTTTTTGCGCCAGGGTTTACCAGCGACATAAAATTTCTCCCGCGACCCGGCGGCGGACATTTGTCCGTGCGTGCCCCCACTTTATTGAGACGATCAAGCATCGAACTTCATCTATCACTGGCCAAATTCGGCTAAGTTCCTGCTCCAAATTCGGCGTCCGCAGGCAGCGCCGCGTAGGCGGTGGCCAGATGATAAGGCGTCGTTGACGGCATGTCCGTACGTGCAATTTCGCCGCTCGACGTCTTGCATTCGAACCAACCGTGTTCATGCAAAAAGCATCGCTGAAAACGTGCGATCTGTTGCGGCAGCGCCGCGCGCACGGCCGGATCGTCGTGACTGGCGAGCGCGCGCAGATATTCCGTTTGCGCCCAGATCCGCTGGGTCGCGTCGGTGACCTTGCCAGCCTCGTCGAGCGATGCGCACACGCCGCCGTTGTCCGGGTTCACGCCATGCTGCTGCGCGAAGGTGAAGGCGCGCGCCAGCGCGTCGGTTAGCCCCGTGCCGTCGAACAGCGCGCCCGCCTGCCTGACCAGCCAGTACCACTCGAACTGATGTCCCGGCTCCAGGCGGTTGCCGCTCGCGCCGATCGGCAATTCGGCGATACAGCCGCTCGGCGCATGCACGAAGTGTCGCGCGACCGCGCCAGCGAGGCGGCGCAACGCGGCGCCGAAGACGTTGTCCCGCGTCGCCTCGCAGGCGGCGAGCCACGCTTCGGTCAGGTGCATCAGCGGATTCTGCAACGGCGTGGCGGTGACCTTCGAAAAGTCGAGGTTGAGCGCGGCGTTGAACAGATCGCCGTCGGCCGCGAAGTTCGACTGGATCAGCGCGGTCGTGCTGTGCACGAGCTTCAGCGCGTCGAGGTTGTCGGAGCGCCGCGCGTATTCCGCGCACGCGAACACGACGAACGCGTGCGTGTAGAGGTCCTTGGTGGTGTCGAGCGGCAGGCCGAGCGCGTCGACGCTGTAGAACCATCCGCCGTGGTCGGCGTCCCGAAAGGTGCGGGTCAGCGAATCGAACAGCACGCGCGCGTGTTCCATGTCGCCCGCTTGTGCAAACGTGAACAACTGCCGCGCGCATGCCATCGCCCGATAGCGTTGCGCGGGCAGCGGCTCGCCTCCGGTGGCGTCGAGCGCTTCGTAGGGCAGCTGCAACGCGTGATTGAAGCCGGGCCCGCGCCACATCGGCAGCACCACGTTCGCGAAGTGCTCGCGCAGCGCGGTCGCGGCGGTGGTCGTCGAAGCAGGGGGAGGGGGCGTGCTTGGCATCGTCGGTTGGTTCGGGCGCGCAACGCGCGCAGTGTGTCGAGGCAGCGTTCAGGGCGGCGGTTCAGGATTCCGCTCGCCGAGACTGCTGCGGTGTGCGGCCTAGCATAAAGCAAACGCCTCGCGCTGACAGCTTGGGTCAAGCATCCGAAATGCTCGACGCCGACGCGGGGCGACAGACGCATCAGGCGCGACAGATGCACGAGCCGCATGGAATGCGCAACGCGGGCGCACTGAGCTGCCGCCGCCGCTCATTTCGGATAAGGAGGAACAACGATGCCCGGTAATCTCGAACTCATCTCCCGTGTCGTGCTGGCCGCGATGCTCGGCAGCGTGATCGGCTACGAGCGGGAGCGGTTGTCGTGGGCGGCGGGCTTGCGCACGCACATGTTGGTCTGCGTGGGCTCGGCGCTCATCATGATCGTGTCCGCGTAATTCGTGACGCAGCAAAGCGACGATGTGAACGAGTGCGACGAAGTGATCATCACGCTGCATCGCGTGTCGAATGCGGAATGCGAGTCGATCTGCGCTCGCCTTCGGCAATGAGAGGGCGTGCGGGAATTCCAGGGCGACGACGCGAGGTCGTGAAAGGCGCGAGGCGCGCGAAAGGGCGCAAATCGTCGGGGAATGGCTTCGGCACAGGCAGAGCGCCATGCGACAATGCTGGCTCTAAATATTCCAATGGCAATGACAAGCGGCATCCGGCGCCCCGTTCCTGGCGACGACCGCTTTTTCCTCTATGGCAGATTCCGCAGCATCCCCGCAGTCCATGCCCCCGCGCGTCGCTTCGAAGAAGCAGCGCCAGGGCGCCGTCTCCACCGAAACCGAAAACAAGCTGGCGCGCGCGGCGCGCTCGGCGCAACGCCTCGCGCAACTGAGCGGCGTCGCGCGCGACGACAGTACGCTCGACCTGTTCCCCGACGATCCGACCCGCGCGACGCTCGAGGCGATGAACATCGACGTCCGCCAAGGCACGCTGCACGGCTTCGAACTGCCGGACGTGGTGCTGCAGGCGGTCGGCGTATTCGATGAACACGGGTCGCTCGACAAAACTGCGCGCCGCGCACCGCGTGCGGCGAAGCTGGATGCGCCGATGTCGGTGAACGGGCAGTTGAGCGGGTTTGACGTCGAGCCGGTGATGGCGGTTGCGGATGCGTCTGCAAACAAGCCCGCAAACGAGCCCGCGAACGGCGCCCCCGACGGCTCAGCGTCGAACGCCGCAGCAAACACCGACGACAAGCCCGCGGCAATGTTGCGTGAGTCATCCGCGCCGCTCAGCTCGGCGATGGCCGCCGCGACCGTCGCGCGCAGCGTGACCGCGTTGCGCCAGGCGGCCGAAGCGGAGTCGGCTGCGACGGTGGGCGCGGGCAAGCCACAGCAGCGTTTCGCCGCGACGTTCGCGAAAGCCGCGACGGCATCGCGCGATGCCGCAGCGGCTACCGCCCCGGCTTCGCTTGCAACGTCCGCTGCGACCGACGGCAGTAGCATGGGCCAGTCCGCCGACGAGCCCGCGACGCGTACACAATCCGCCTCGCCAGAGGCCGTGACCACGAAACAGGACGACAAGCTCTCCGCCACCGCGCAGTTGACGACACCCCGGTCCTCGTCCGCAGACAACCACGCCGGATTCGCCACTTCCTCGCGTGACGCGAGCCGCACGGACGCGGCCGCCGCCGCGCTACGCTCGGAGCCGGAACTCGACCGGGCGCGTGCCACCGCGTTCGCCGATACGGTCGATGCGCTCTATGGCGTGATCGCCGATCAACGCCGCGCCGCGACCGATCATTCGCGGCGCGTGAAATGGATGCTGTCGATCGTGGTCGGTGCGCTGCTGGTGACAGTGGCGATCGGCATCGCGCAGACGCTGCTGCTGATGCGCCTCACGCGCGAGACGACGGCCCAGCAACACCGCATCGAACAGATGATGCAGAACCAGCAAGCGGCGATGGTGAGCCTGCTCGACGCGCATGCGGCGACAGCGAACGCCGCGTCGGCGCCCGCCGCCACGACCCCCACCGCAGCGCCCCCCACCGCAGCGCCCCCCGCCGCGCCCCTACAGCCCAGCGCGACGCCCACGCGCGCGAGGCACGCTCGCGCTTCGCACCGGCGCCCGCCGAGTCACTAAATCGGGGACGTTGTCGCGATGCAACGCCTCCCGGCCCAATGGCATCGCGGCAACCCGCCGCAGCGAAAATTTGCTGCATTGCACTAGCTTTTCCCTAGGGAAAACCCCTATAATCACGAATAAGGGAAAACCCTAGCAATGCAGTCACTAACCGGGAGTCGCCATGAGCTACATCTTTGCACTGTTCCAAAAGGTCAGCGACCTCTTTGCGTCGCCCCATCTGCCGCTGGATTCGGACTACTCGTACGCAGCGCGTGCCCGTGAAGCAGAGCGTCTGCGCCACGCGCAGGCCACGCTGTTCGGCATCAAGCTGACGGACTAAAAACCAGCCGCACCTCCCGAGCGCGCGACAACGCGCCGGGGCGCGCACCTCGAGTGCGCTTCTCATTGAGCCACTATTCGCGAAATGCGGATCGTGGCTTTTTGTTTTTCGGGGCTTTCTTGTCGCGATGCACCATTGCGCGACGAGACAGACGTATCAGCGCCAGGCCTCCAGTGTCTGTCCGACTCCTTGCGAAATATTTCGGGGCCGAAATGAATGTAACCAGCTTTCGCGCTGATTCAGCGAGTCGAATGAAAGCATCGCCCCTAAGTCTTTGTTGAATGAAGCGCGAAAGCGACACCGCGCTTCCGTCAACAGGCCCCCTCTATGAAATGCTCGCTTACAAGTGCTAACGTCTTCACGCGATCCGGGCCGCTAAAGTGAGTCTCAAGCGTACGGCGTCTGGTTCGGCTCACAAGCGAAGCGAACGAAGCGAATCGCACGATCCGAGCAAACACGGACGCTGGCCTGGAATAAAACTTTGACGGGAGGTCATTATGAAAAACTTTGGCAAGGCATCGCGCTCGCTGATCGCAACGCTGCTCGCGGGCGGCGCACTCGTCGCGGCTGGTAGCGCATTCGCGCAAGACCGCGTGATCGTCGAACACGGTCCGGCACCAGTCGTGTACGGCCAACCGCATATGATGCCGGTGGGCGTGTCGATCAACATCGGCTGGCACGGCGATCGTTACTGGGACGGCCACCGCTACTGGGAGCACGACGAGTGGATGCGCCATCATCCGCACGACTACGATCCGCACCACCGCGGCGACGATCGCGACGATCACCGCACCCCGCCCCCGCGCTACTAAAGCGCGCCTGATGGCGTCGCAACAGGCGGCGTGAGTCCACGAAGCCGGTCTTCCCTCGATGGGAAGGCCGGCTTCGTCGCATTTGGGCGTGCGAGTCCGACCGTGGTATTGCGCGTGCTGCGCTATGCTTCGGGGCTTTCATCGACGGCAGCGGGAGCGGGTGTGGACAAGACGACACAGGATGTAGCGATAGGGGTGGTGGGCACGGGACTGATGGGCGTCGGCATTGCGACGCAGGCCGCGTTGCATGGATACCGGACGATCGTTCACGACGTTGATCCGGCGCGACTCGAGAGCGTCGCGCCGAAAGCGCAAGCCGTGCTCGACGAACTGATCGACGCGGGCCGTATCGACGATGCTGCCAAACAGGCGGCGCTCGCGCGCATCGAAACCAATGCGCAACTCGATGCGATCGGGCAAGCGCGCTTCGTGATCGAGGCGATTCCCGAAGCGCTCGAACTCAAACACCGCCTCTACGCGACGCTGACCGGCCTGCTCGCCGATGATGCGATCCTCGCGAGCAACACCAGCGGCTTCCCGCCCGACCAGCTTGCCACCCCGCTGCGCGCGAAAGAACGCTTCGTGATCGCGCATTTCTGGAACCCGCCGCACATGATTCCGCTCGTCGAGGTCGTGCCGGGCACCGAGACCGCGCCAGAAGTCGTGCGGCAAACCGCCGGACTGATGAGCGCGATCGGCATGGAGCCGGTCGTGCTCGCGAAGGCGATTCCAGGCTTCGTCGGTAATCGGCTGCAGTTCGCGGTACTGCGCGAGGCGTTGCACATCGTGCGTTCGGGGGCAGCGACGCCCGAGGTCGTCGATCGCGTGATGAAAGCTTCGCTGGGACGTCGCTGGGGCATCGTCGGACCATTCGAGGGCGCGGACATGGGCGGACTCGACACGTTCGTCGACATCGCCTCGCATCTGATGCCGCAACTCGCGAAAGACGAGGACGTGATCGATCTGCTGCGCGCGCAGGTCGACGCGGGGCGTGTCGGCGTGCGCAGCGGCGCGGGGTTTCATGACTGGGACGAAGCGCGCATCGCGCGGGTAAAGGAAGGGCGCAAGCGCGTGATCGGGCGCGGCTAGTGCGGTATAAATAGCCGTTCCGTGCCTGGTACTCCGCCGCTTTTCGCGCTAACTGCCACACGCGTCGCAAGCGAACCTAAATCAACTCCAAGCCAACCCCAAGCCACTTCATGCCTCACTACTTCTACGACCCCGCCGCCGGTCACGGCCTCCCGCACGATCCTTTCAAGGCGATCGTCGCGCCGCGGCTGATCGGCTGGATTTCGTCGCGCGATGCCGAAGGCACGCTCAATCTCGCGCCATACAGCTTTTTCGGCGCGTTCGCGACCTTTCCGCCGATCATCGGTTTTAGCAGCGAGGGCCGCAAGGACAGCCTCGCCAACATCGAGGCGACCGGCGAATTCGTTTGGAATCTCGCCACCCGGCCGCTCGCGGAGCAGATGAACCGCTCGTCGGCGCCGGTCGCGCCGCATGTCGACGAGTTCGCATTGGCCGGGCTCACGCCGGCGCCGGGCCGCAACGTGGCGGTGCCACACGTGGCCGAATCGCCGGCGGCGCTCGAATGCAAGCTGCTGCAGATCGTGCGTCTGCATGATGTCGACGGCAAGCCTATGGACAACTATCTGTCGCTCGGCCAGGTGGTCGGCGTGCATATCGACGACGCGTATCTGAAGGACGGCCTGTTCGACACGCACGCCGCGCAGCCGATCATGCGCGCGGGTTATCGCGCCGACTATGCGCAGATCGGCGAGATGTTCCAGATGATCCGGCCAACGGCCTGAACTCGCCCTCAGCAGCTTCCGCTGATTAGCGGATCACTCAGGGTGTCACCGGCGGCGGCTTGCGCGGGGACTGCGCGGACGTTTTTGCCGCGGAGTCACTGTTGCCGCTCCCGCTCCCGCTCCCGCTCCCGCCCACGGGCGCATCCACTTCAACCTCGACGACCGCAGCCGCGACCGGCGCGGCCGCCGTGACTTCCGCCGCAATCGCCGCGGGCACCGGCTGGATCGGGCGCGCACGCGAGCTGACGAGCACCGCGCGCGGTTCATTGTCGAAAATCACGGCCCGCACGCGCGGATAAATCTCCCGCTCCCAGCGACGTCCGCTGAACACGCCGTAGTGGCCGACGCCCGTTTGCACGTGATGCGTCTTCAGATACGGCCGCAGACGATCGCACATGTCCTGCGCGGCGAGCGTCTGACCGACCGCGCAGATATCGTCCTTTTCACCTTCCACGGTCAGCAATGCGGTGCGGCGAATCTTCGACGGCTCCACCAGCCGCCCCTCGACTTCGAGCGCGCGTAACGGCAGCGCATGCTGCTGGAACACGGTGTCGACGGTCTCCAGATAGAAGTCGGCGGTCAGATCCATCGTCGCGAAGTACTCTTCGTAGAACGTGCGAATCGTGTCGGCTTTCTGCGGATCGCCCTTGCCGCGCTCGTAGTACATCGTTTCGAACGAGTCGGCGTGGCGGCCCGGATTCATCGCCATGAACGCGGCGAGCTGCACGAAACCCGGATACACGCGACGCTGCGCGCCGGCAAACCCGAACGGCACCGCGCTGATCAGATTGCGCTCGAACCACTCGATCGGCCGGCTCCTGGCCAGTTCGTTGACGCGCGTCGGATTGATGCGCGTGTCGATCGGGCCGGCCATCAGCGTCATGCTGGCCGGCTGCGCGGGATGGTCGTCGGCGGCCATCAGCGCGACGGCGGCGAGCGCTGCGACGGTCGGTTGACAGACCGCGAGCAGATGCGTGCCGGACCCGATCGCCGCGGTGAAGTCGATCACGTGGCGCACGAATTCATCGAAGCCGAAGCGGCCTTCGCCGAGCGGCACGTCGCGCGGGTTGTGCCAGTCGGTGATATAGACGTCGTGCTCGGTCAGCATCGTGCGCACGGTTGCGCGCAGCAGCGTCGCGAAGTGGCCCGACATTGGCGCAATCATCAGCACCCGCGGCTGCGGCGTGGAAAGCACGACGTCCTTGCGAAAATGCAGCAGCGAGCAGAACGGCGTGCGCGCGACGACTTCCTCGACCACCGCGACCGGCTCGCCTTCGGTGACGACGCTATCGATGCCGAACGGCGGCCGTTTCGGCGTGAGTCCGCCGAGCATCAGAAGTTCGCACGTCGCGCGCAGCGAGCGTCCGTGCGGCGTAGCGGCGAATGCGGACCATGCATCGAGCGAACGGTTCGCCAGCGCCGCGCCGTGCCGCAGCGGTAGCAGCAGGTCGGCGCAGGCCTGATAGGCAGGATAGGCGAACAGATTCATACTTTCACTCGAATGCGCCAGAAAGACGGGAACTCGAATAAAAGCAAGTGGTGCGCCAGGCGCTGGCGCGCGTTGCCCCTGTGTCGCGTCATATCTGCGTGGGTCGGCATATCACTTGCGTGCATAGGCGAAATGGGCCGGCCTTGCCGCGCTTTGGTGCGCGCGCGCACCGCGGCGTGCATGGGTGCAGGCACGCGCGGCGCGATGCCCGATCTGGAGGACACACGTATGGGAAATACTACGCTCACGATAAGCAGCAGGAATTATTCGTCGTGGTCGCTGCGCGGCTGGCTGCTGACGAAGTTCAGCGGCTTGCCGTTCGAAGAAGTCGTGGTGCCGATCGACGACCCCGCGACGCGCGCCGAACTACTGCTGCTGTCGCCGTCGATTCTGGTGCCATGCCTCGTGCACGACGGCGTCAAGGTCTGGGACACGCTGGCGATCGCCGAATATCTGCACGAACTGAAGCCGCAAGCCGCGCTGTTGCCGCACGAGATCCGCGCCCGCGCGCATTGCCGCTCTATCTGCGGCGAGATGCATTCGGGGTTTGCGTCGCTGCGCTCGGCGCTGCCGATGAACCTGAAGGCGCATTTCCCGGGCTTCAAGGTATGGGCGCGCGCGCAATCGGATATCGAGCGGATCGTGACGATCTGGCGTGAATGTCTGAAGGAGTACGGCGGCCCGTTCCTGTTCGGCGAGCGGACCGCCGCGGACGCGATGTACGCACCGGTGGTTACGCGTTTCGTGACCTATGACGTGCAACTCGATCCGGATATGGTCGAATACGGGCAGCGCATCATGGCGCTGCCCGAAATGCGCGAGTGGATCGCGCTCGCGCGTCAGGAGGTCGAGGAGATCGATGAACTGGACGTCGAGTTCTGAGCGCGGCGGCCGCCGTCCGCCGCCATCCGCCGCCGCCGTCCACATTAAGCAGATCCGTCAGCCGCGCTCGCCTTCGAGCTTGAACACGCTGACCAGCTGCGCGAGCCGCGCAGCCTGCTCGCGCAATTCGGCCGCCGCGGCTTCCGCATCGACGACGATCGTCGCATTCTGCTGCGTCGCCTCGCCGATCTGCGTGACCGCCAGGTTGACCTGCTCGATGCCGCCCGACTGCTCGCGCGACGCGACATTGATCTCGCTCATGATCGCGCGGACCTGACCGACCTGAGTGACGATTCCCTGCATCGTCGCGCTCGCTTCTTCGGCGATGCGAAAACCGCTGTCGACGTTCGCGCTCGACGCCGCGATCACCCCCTCGATCTCCTTCACCGCCGCCGCGCTGCGCTGCGCCAGCGCGCGTACTTCCGACGCGACGACCGCGAAGCCCTTGCCGTGCTCGCCCGCGCGCGCCGCTTCGACGGCCGCGTTCAACGCGAGGATGTTGGTCTGGAAGGCGATGCCCTCGATCACCGTCGTGATCTCGGCGATCTTCTGCGACGAGCGGCCGATCTCGCCCATCGTCGACACCACGCGCTCGACCGCGCGGCCGCCTTCGAGCGCGGCGTCGGCGGCGTGGGTGACGAGGGTGTTCGCTTCGGTCGCGTGATCGGCATTCTGCTGCACGGTCGACGTGATCTGCTCCATGCTCGCCGCGGTCTCTTCGAGGCTGCTCGCCTGGGTCGCGATGCGCATCGCGATGTTGCCGCTGCCGGTGGCGATCTTCTCGGTGCCCGCCGACATGTCGGCCGACGCGTTGCGCACCTGCGCGACGATGCGCGCGAGGCCTTCGCCGATGCCGTCGATCGCCAGCATCAGGCGGCCGATCTCGTCGGCGCGCGCGCGGCCGTGCTGCGCGACGCGCACGCTCAGATCGCCCGCGGCGAGACGCTCCGACGCACGCGCGGCTTCGTCGAGCGGACGGCTGACGAGCCGCCGCACCGCGACGAGGAACACGATCGCGAACAGGCCGACCAGCGCGAGGCCGAGCAGCAGGAAGGCGTTGCGGGTGCGCACGACCTCGGCCATCACTTCGTCGCGCGGCGCGACGCCGCCGACGAGCCACTGCCACTCCGGCACCGTGACGAACGACACGAACTTGTCGCGCGCGTCGCTCTCGCCGAGCGTCGCGTCGGCCGAGCGGTAGTCGAGCTCGCCCTGCTTCATGTCGAGCATGCGCTGATACGGCGCGTTGGCGTCGTCGGCTTTCTGGCCCGCGGCAGCCGGATGCACGAGCAGCTTGCCGCGCTCCGCGCCGCTCGACGCGTCGAGCACGAAGTAATAGCCGCTCGCGCCGATCTTCAGCGCGTGGATGCCGTCCTGGACCGACTGGATCTCCTTGTCCACGTCGACGCCGACGAACAGCGCGCCGATCACGCGGCCGCTCGCGTCGGCGATCGGCCGGTACTGCGTGATCATGCGCTTGCCGAACAGCATGGCGAGGCCGGTGTACGAGCGGTTCGCGAGCAGCGGCGCATACGCCGGCCCGTTGCGGTCGAGCAGCGTGCCGACCGCTCGGGTGCCGTCCTGCTTCTTCAGCGAGGTGGTCACGCGCACGAAGTCGTCGCCGCTGCGCGCAAACACGGTCGCGACCGCGCCGCTGCGTTCGAGGAACTGGTCGGGAATCGTGAAGTCGAGATTCAGCACCTTGCCGCCGGCCTTGAAAGTCGGCGTCGCGGTGCTCCCGATGTCGACTTTCTGCGTGTCGTCGAGCGAGAAGTCGGTGGGCAGGAAGCTCGCGAACAGCGCCATCGACCGATCGACTTCGGCCGACAGCGCCTTGTCGAACAGCTCGATCATCGCGGCGATCGAGCGGTCTTTTTCGGCGATGCGGGCGAGCACCTGGTCGCGCACCTGGTCGCCGGCGGCGCGCGCGAGCGCCCACGCGAACGTGCTGAAAATCAACGCGACCAGCACGCACGAGAGCACGGCAAGCCGCGCGCCGACGCTGGCGCGGCGCAAGAAGAGAGAGTTCATGGGCAGGCGCGAAAAGGGGACAGGCGACGCGCGGGTCGGGCATGGCCGCGAACGGCATCGATTTACTGGTTTACGGCTCGGGAGACGGCGGCTTTAGGGCGACTGAAAGCCGTTCGTAATGGGTTGAAAGGGGCCACAAAAAACCGGCCCCGAAAAAGGGACGAGGCGGAATGCCGAAGGTGTTGCTGCGTTGCTCAGCGCGCCGGATCGACGGTTCGGCCGGGCGCGCTTCGCCACGTCCGCAACAACAACGCATTGGTGACGACGCTGACGCTCGAAAACGCCATCGCCGCGCCCGCGAGCATCGGATTCAGCAAGCCGAACGCGGCCAGCGGAATGCCGATCAGGTTGTAGACGAATGCCCAGAACAGGTTCTGCTGGATCTTGCGCCACGTTCTGCGCGAGATGTCGATCGCGTCGGCGACGAGCGCCGGGTCGCCGCGCATCAGCGTGATGCCGGCGGCGTGCATGGCGACGTCGGTGCCGCTCGCCATCGCGATGCCGATGTCGGCGGCGGCGAGCGCGGGCGCGTCGTTGATGCCGTCGCCCGCCATCGCGACGATGCCGGCGTGGCGCATCTTCAGGTCGCGGATCACGCGGGCCTTGTCGTCGGGCAGCACCTCGGCGTGGAATTCGTCGATGCCGAGCGCCCGCGCGACGCTCACCGCACTGCCGCGATTGTCGCCAGTCACGAGCACGCTGCGGATGCCCATCTGCGCGAGCCGCGCGACGGCCGCGCGCGCGGTCGGCTTCACCGTGTCGCCGAACGCGATCAGCGCGAGCGCTTCGGGGGCGTGAGGCGCGCGCGTCATCAGCCACGACACCGTGTTGCCCGCCGCTTCGAGTTCATGCGCGCGCGCGGCAAGCGCGGTCGGCAGCGCGATGTCGAGCTCGCGTAGCCAGCGCGTGCTGCCGAGGGCGAGCGTGCGGCCGTCGACGTCGGCTTCGACGCCCCGGCCGGCGACGGCGCGAGCGGCGGTGGCGCTTGGCCCGCCCTCGTGTTCGCCGGCCATTTGCCCGAGCTGAGCCTCGTGCGCGCGCATCACCGCCCGCGCGAGCGGATGATCGCTATGCCGCTGCACCGCCGCCGCGAGCGCGAGCGCTTGGTCGCGGCTCAAGCCGCCGATCGGCTCGAACGCCGTTACCGATGGTTGGCCGAGCGTCAGCGTGCCGGTTTTGTCGAACGCGACGATCGACACGCGATGCGCGATTTCCAGCGCTTCCGCGTCCTTGATCAGCACGCCGTGGCGCGCGGCGACGCCGGTGCCGGCCATGATCGCGGCGGGCGTCGCGAGGCCGAGCGCGCACGGGCAGGCGATCACCAACACCGCGACCGCGTTCAGGATCGCGGTTTGCGCGCCCGCGCCGGCGAGCAGCCAGCCGATCAGCGTCAGCGCGGCGAGCGCGAGAATCGCCGGCACGAAGACTTCGCTGACGCGGTCGACGAGCCGCTGGATCGGCGCCTTCTCGGCCTGCGCGCTTTCGACGAGCCGGATGATGCGCGCCAGTGTCGTCTCCGCGCCGATCGCGGTGGTCGTCACCACGAGCGCGCCTTCGCCGTTGATCGAGCCGGCCGTGACGGCGTCGCCGGTCTGCTTCGGCACCGGCAGGCTTTCGCCGGTGATCAGCGCTTCGTCGATATGCGTGCGGCCTTCGAGCACCGCGCCGTCGACCGGTACGCGCTCGCCCGGCCGCACGATCACGACGGTGCCGACCCGCACCTGCGCGAGCGGCACCTCGCGTTCGCCGGCGCCGTCGCGGATGCGCGCGCGCTCGGGGCGCAGCGCGTTGAGCGCGCGGATCGCGTCGGTGGTCTGGCGCTTGGCGCGCGCCTCGAGCCACTTGCCGAAGCGCACCAGCGTGATCACGACCGCCGATGCCTCGAAGTACAGATGCATCGTGTCGCCCGGATGCATCGCGAGTTCGTAGACGCTGATGCCGTACGCCGCCGATGTGCCGAGCGCGACCAGCAGGTCCATGTTGCCCGCGCCGGCGCGCACCGCGCGCCAGGCTGCGCGATAGAAGCGCGCGCCGAATACGAACTGCACGATCGACGCGAGCACGAATTGCAGCCAGGCTGGCAGCATCGCGTGGAGGCCGAACCATTCGCCGAACATCGGTGCGACGAGCGGCAGCGTCAACAGCGCGGACGCAACGACGCTCGCGAGGTCGCGGCGGGTTTGAATCCGCTTGCGGTCGACGACGGGGGCGTGGGTCGTGTCGAGGATGTCGCTTTCGTCGCCGGACGCGGCGATAGCTGCCGTTGTCTCGGCTGGAGCGGCAGCAGCGGGCGGCGCGCTCAGCGTCGCTTCGTAGCCAGCTTTTGTGACAGCGGCGATCAGCGCGCCGCTATCGGCGGATGCGGTGCCTTGCGGATGAACGGTGGCGGTTTCTGTCGCCAGATTGACCGACGCGCGCGCGACCCCAGGCACCTTCGCGAGCGCTTTTTCGACGCGCAACGCGCAGGCTGCGCAGCTCATGCCGCCGATCTCCAGTTCAATGGTTCCCGGCGTGGCGGCGGGTGTCGCGGTTTGCGTCGCGCTTGGCGCGGCAAGCTCGGCGTTCGCGACCGGCGTCGCTTCGTATCCGGCCTTGCGCACGGCATCGGCCAGTTGCTGAGGCCCGAGCGTCGCGTCGCTTTCCACGCGGGCGCGCTCGGTCGCGAGATTCACCGACGCGCGCGCCACTCCCGGCAGCTTGGTCAGTGCTTTTTCGACGCGGCTCGCGCACGACGCGCAAGTCATCCCGCCGATGTCGAGTTCGACGACGCGCGTGGGCGAAGAAGAAGCGGCAGCGTCGGCGGGGCGCTGCGGGTTGGCAAGTGCGGTCATGGCAGGCGAGGCTCTTGGCGGCATTGGGCCGCATCGTGGATCCAGTATCAACCTTCCCATGACGGGAAGGTCAAGGCCGGATTATGCGGCCGCCGTCAGAACGCCGGCGGCGCATCGAGCATCGCCTGTCCCACCGCCTTCTGTTGATCGCCGTCGCGCGCGAGCAGCGTTTGCGCGGCGCCGCGCCGGTCTTCGGCCGCCTTGTTCTGCCCGAGCTTCCATTTGCCGACGAGCCGCGTTACCTCGATCTCGATACCGACGATCGCGCCGAGCATCTGCGCGATGTAGTCGGCGGGCGCGTCGCCCATCTTCCATGGCACCGGCTCGCCGGCTTCCATCTCGCGCGTGAGTCGCGCGACGAGACCGCGCACGAACGATTCATCGTCATGCACCACGATCCTGCCATGTGCATGCACGACCATATAGTTGTAGGTCGGCACCTGCTTGTGCGTTTCGTGTTTGCTCGGATACCAGCTCGGGGAAATATAGGCGGTCGGCCCCTGGAAGATCACGAGCGCTTCGGGATGGGTCGCGGCTTCCTGCCAGACGGGGTTCGCCCGCGCGACGTGCGCGCGCAGCACCAGGCGTGACGAATCCGCCGCATCCGCCTGCGCCTCGAACGGCAGATGATTCGCATCGAGCCCGTTGGGGCCGTGCGTAATCAGCGCGCCGAACGGGTGCTCGGCGATCAGGCGATGAAGAACCTCCGGACGGTTCTCTTCGAAATGGGCGGGCATGTACATTGAAGTATTCCGAATGCAGGACGACGAAAGAGTGGAGGCGAACGGCCAAGCTGGCGGATCGACGAATGCGCGAATCAAAAAAGCATGGCGCGCTCGCGCGAGCCGTTGGCGCAGGAACATAATGTGACAGCGGCGCCGATTGTCACATCGGTGACGCGCCTGCGCGCTGTCAGCCACAATTCCCTGCTTTGTGCTTGCCTGGCTAGCAAGGATACGATACAACGCGATGTTGTCGGAATCGCAATCCGCGGACTCGCTGCGCAGTGTTTCGGGAGAACTGCGCATGCATCAGGCGCTGCACACCGGCATCCCCCATAGGACCGCACGTTCCGCACTCTGAACGAATGATAAAAAATCTCCGAGAACTGTTTTTGCTTCAACGAACCTGCGCGTCGCTCGCGGGTCTGGCACTGCTGGCCAGCTGTGCGTCGACCCCCACCGCGACGCAACAACGCACCGGCTGGATCAAGGACGAAGTCGCCGACTCCTACGTATTCGGCTATCCGCTCGTGCTGATGAGCGCCGCGCGCGATGCGGCGGTCGGCACCGAGCCGGGTCAGGCGCCTTTCAACACGCTGCGTCACGCGCAGGCGCTGCCGCCGATCGGCGCGACCAATCCGCCGCAGCCGAGCCTCGACACGCTCGACTCGACCGGCTGGCTCGACCTTGCCGCCGAGCCGGTGATCCTGGCGCTACCTGATTCGCATGGCCGTTACGTCGATGCGCGCGTGCTCGACATGTGGACCAACGTCGCGTGGTCGACCGGGCCGCAGTTCGCCGCGGGCACGGGCACCGCGAAGGGCTTGCGCGCGCAGACGATCGCGTTCGTCGCACCGGGCTGGAAGGGCGAACTGCCGAAGGGCGCAAAGCGCGTCGAAGTGCCGACGCGCAACGCATGGATCAGCGTGCGCATCCAGTCGAACGGCGCGCGCGATCTGAACGCGGTGCGCAAGCTGCAGCACGCGATCCGTCTGGAGCCGCTGAGCGTGTTCGTCGGCGACGCGGAGCCGGCGGTGCCGCCGCGCGGTTACGCAAGCGGCGTCGCGGGCCCGAGCGGCACGCCGGCGCAGCAGGTCGCCGCGCTCGACGCGAGCGGCTTCTTCGGCCGTCTCGCCGACGCGTTGCCTGACAATCCGCCGACACCGGCCGATCCGCACGCGCTCAAATTTCTCGCCGACCTCGGCGTGACGCCGGGCGATCCTGTGAAGCTGCCGAAGTCATCCGATGCGCTCGCGGCCGGTCTCGCCGACGGTCGCGATCGCGTCGCGACGCCGCCGTCGAATCTGCTGAGCGCGAACGGCTGGAGCTGGTTCGGCGATGCCGTCGGCAACTACGGTCCCGACTATGGGTTGCGCGCGTATGCGGCAAGCACACAGTTGGGCCTCGGTACGAAGGACGACGAAGTACGCGCGTTCGTCACGCAGGACAGCGACGGCAACACGCTGAACGGCGCGAATCGCTATGTGATCCACTTCGCGGCGAACCAGTTGCCGCCGGTGCGCGGTTTCTGGACGATCACCGCGTATACGAAGGATGGCGCGCTGAGCGAGAACGCGCCGGCGCGGCTTGCGGTTGGCGATCGCAATGGCGCGCGTCGCAATCGCGATGGTTCGCTCGACGTGGTCGTGTCGTCGACGCGCAGCCGGACCGGTAACTGGCTGCCCGCACCGCGCGCGGACATGCAACTGGTGCTACGCCTGTATGCGCCGAAGCCGCAAGCCACCGACGGCAGCTGGCAGCCGCCGCCGGTCGTGCGGCAATGATGTGAACGGCGCGCGGGCAAACCGCGCGCCGTCCGGTTTCGTTATCTGACGCTCGCGAAAATCTCGTTCGCGGGAAAGCCAGTCAGTCAGCAGCACGAATCGTCAAGGCGGGTCTGACATTCCTGTCTAACCATTGATTCACGCCTTATACTGCCGCTTGCGGGATCTCTGTTTTTCGCGGCGGGCTTGCCGCCGCATTCCTCCACATCGAGCATGGCAAGCCTCAATAAAGCATCGTTAGCCTCGTCCATACAGACCGTGCGCGCAGTCGCGCAGTCGCGCCGTACGCGGCGGATTCTCGTCGGTCTGCTGATCTTCGTCGTCGTGTTCGGTTTGCTCGGCTTTTTCGCGGCGCCGCCGCTGATCCGCCACATCGCGAGCCAGCAACTGAGCAAGCAGCTCGACCGGCCGGCGTCGATCGGCCGCATCGCGCTCAATCCATACACACTGCGTTTCGAGGCCGACAACGTGCATATCGGCGAGCGCGGCGGCGCGGGCGACTTCGTCGATATTTCGCGGCTCATCGTGAAGCCGTCGTGGAGTTCGCTGTTTCGCGGCGCGCCCATCGTCGACGAAGTGCAGGTCGATTCGCCGCGCTTTCATATCGTTCGTCTCGATGCGCAGCACTTCAATTTCAGCGACCTGATCGAGAAATTCGCGAATCAGCCGGCAAAACCGAACAGCAAGCCGACGCAGTTCTCCGTCTCCAACATTCGTGTCGAAAACGGCCAGATCAGGTTCGACGACCGGCTGCTCGGCACGAGCCACGTGATCGATCAATGGAAGCTCGGCATTCCGTTCATCGCGACGCTGCCGTCGAAGACCGATATCTTCGTCGAGCCGCTGCTGCGCGCGCGCATCGACGGCGACAGTCAGCTCGCGATCGACGGCAGGACCAAGCCGTTCGCGGCATCGCGCGAGTCGGAAGTGTCGCTGCGCTTCGATGAGCTCGACGTGCCGAAGCTGGTGTCTTACGTGCCGTCGAAGCTGCCGGTGATCGTGCAGTCGGGCAAGCTGTCCGCCGACCTGAAGCTGAACTTCGAGATGTCGAACGACACGCCGTCGCTGCGCGTCGCCGGCACCGTCGATCTGAACGACGTCAACGTGCAGGATCAGGGCAAGGCGCCGTTTTTCGCGGCGCGCGCCGTGCATGTGGCGGCGGCATCGCTCGAACCGTTGAAGAGCATCTATCACTTCGACGATATCCGCATCGACGCGCCGAGCGCGAGCCTCGCGCGCAACAAGGACGGCGTATTGAGCGTCGAGCATATGTTCGCGCCCGCGCCGGAAAAAACCACGGCAAAGGAAACCGCGGACGCGAATGCCAACGCCAAAACCGCCGCTGCCGAAAAGGCGGCCCCGCCGTTCGACGTCGCGATCAAACGTTTCACACTCAACGACGGCACCGTGAACGTACACGACGAAGCCGTGTCGCATCCGGTAGACGCCGGGCTGCAAAACCTCGCGGTTACGCTGACCGATTTCTCGACGCTCGCGTCGGCGCCAGCGCACTTCACGCTGAACACGAACCTGAAGAACATTGGCGGTTCGCTCGCCGCCGACGGCACGGTCGGCCTCGCGGCGAAGACGGCGAGCGCGAAGCTCGATCTGAAGTCGCTGAAGCTGCCGCCGTTGCAGCCGTATCTGGATACCGCGATGTCCGCGCAGGTGCTGGACGGTGCGTTGTCCGCGACGACGAATATCGACGCGAACTGGTCGAAGTCGCCGATGGCGCTGACGGTCGCGGACACGCAACTGGACATGCAGGCGGTGAAGCTCGCGGCGCGCGGCGGCAAGACGCCGGTGATCTCGCTCGCGCAGGGCAACGTGGTAGTCAAACAGGTCGACGTCGCGGCGCGCACGGCCGACGTGACGAGCGTAGACGTAACCGGTCTCGCGGTCGACGCGCAGCGCCTGAAGGACGGCACCATCAATCTGGATGCGCTCGCGGGGGCGCATCAACAGGCGACGGAGCGCACGGCGATCCACGCGGCGAAACAGGCGCAGGCCGAAGGCCCCGCATGGCGCTACAAGATCGCCGAATTGACGCTCAAAGACGCGACCGCCGATTTCACCGACAACACGACGCCGCAGCCGGTCAAGCTGAGCTTTACGCCGGTGCAGCTGAAGGTGCGGCAGATCAGCGACGACTTGGGCCGTCCGCTGCCGGTCGACCTGCAGGCGACGTTGAACAAGAAGGGCACACTCGCTGTGAAGGGCGACGTGACCGCGACGCCGCTAAAGCTGGCCGTCAAGATCAACGCGAACCAGCTCGACGCGGCCGCGTTCGAGCCGTACTTCGGCAGCAACCTGAACGCGACGCTCGCGAGCGCGCTGCTGAACGCGAACGGCGATCTCGCGGTCACCCAGGCTAAGTCGCTGAAAGCGAACTTTCGCGGCGACATGGCGCTCGTCGCCGTGCGCATGCTCGACAAGGTGACGTCGGACCCGTTCGCGGGCTGGGGCTCGCTCGCGCTGTCGAACCTGAAGGCCGATTACGACGAGCACGGCACCGTCGTCGACGCGGGCCGCGTGACGTTCTCGAAGTTCTATGGACGTGTACTGCTCGACGCGCAAGGCAAGCTGAATCTGAGGGATGTGGTCGCGCACGAGGGCGGTACGACGCAGTCGCTAACGCGCGACAAAAGCGGCTCGCACCCGATTCCGCTGACGCCCGAGGCGGTGTCTGAGGCAGTCGCGGCGTCGGCGCCGGTCGCGGCATCTGCTGCAACGCCCGGCAAGCCTGCCGCCACGGCCGTCGCCAGTGCCAGTGCCACGGCCGCGAGGCCGCCAGCAAACCCGGTCAAGATGCACTTCGGGAAACTGGTGTTGCAGCAGGGCCGCGTGACCTATACCGACAACTTCGTCAAGCCGAACTACACGGCGAACCTTGTCGCCATTCACGGCACGATCGGCGCGTTCGGTACGGAATCGACGACGCCCGCGCCGGTCGACGTCGCCGCGAAGCTCGCGGCCAACGGTCCGCTGACGATCCGCGGCACCGTCAATCCGCTGATCGCGAAACCGGCGCTCGATCTGACCGCGAGCGCGCACGACATCGAGCTGACCAACCTGACGCCGTATTCGGCGAAATACGCGGGCTATCCGATCACGAAGGGCAAGCTCAACGTCGATTTGCATTACAAGCTCGAGAACGACCAGTTGAACGCGAACAACCACCTGTTCATCGATCAACTGACGTTCGGCGATCACATCGACAACGACACCGCGACCAAACTGCCGGTGCGTTTCGCGATCTCGCTGCTGAAGAACTCGCGCGGCGAGATCGACGTGAACCTGCCAGTGTCGGGCTCGTTGTCGAACCCCGAGTTCAGCATCGGCGGGCTGATCTGGCATGCGGTGCTCAATCTGCTCGAAAAGGCGGTGACCGCGCCGTTCTCGCTGATCGCGCACGCGTTCGGCGGCAATGGTGAGGACCTCGGTTACGTCGAATTCGAGGCCGGCTCGGCGACGCTCACCGATGCCGACAAGCAGAAACTCGACACGATCGTGAAGGCACTTACCGACAAGCCGTCGATCCGCATGGACCTGATCGGACGCGTCGATCCGAAGGTCGACGAGCCGGCGCTGCGCACGCGGTACGTCGATCAGTTGGTCAAGCGGCAGAAGATCAAGGACACGGTCGGTAATGGTGAGAGCGTCGATCCATCGACGGTCACGGTCGATCAGAAAGAGTACGACAAATATCTGACCAAGGCCTACAAGTCCTCCGACTTCAAGAAGCCGCACAACTTCATCGGCATGACGAAGACGCTGCCCGACGACGACATGAAGAGCGCGCTCGCGGCCAACGCGCCGATCGACGACGCGAGCTTGCGGCAACTCGCGCAGCGGCGCGCGCAGAGTGTGCAGCAGTACCTGCAAGGCAAGATCGACAGCAGCCGCGTGTTTATCGTCGCGCCGAAGATGAATGCCGACGACATCAAGGACAAGGGTGCGACGACGCGGGTCGATTTCGGCTTGAAGTGATGGAGGAGTCGCGGCGCATGAGCCGTGGCGTTCGGCGAGCCGATAAAAAAAAGCCCGACCTGAGGTCGGGCTTCAAAGTCGGCTGCGCCCTCCACAGGACGCAGCCCCTGCAAAACAGCGAGGCTGTATGCGTTGCCGCGAGGCTTAAGCAGTCAGCAGCGAGCGCAGCACGAACGGCAGAATCCCGCCGTGCTTGTAGTAGTCGACTTCGATCGGCGTGTCGATACGCAGCAGCACCGGAACGCGCTTGTCGCCGTCCTTGCCGTGGATCACGAGCGTGACTTCCTGTTGCGGCTTGAAGTCGTCGCCGAGGCCTTCGATGTCGTAGGTTTCTTCGCCGGTGATGCCGAGCGACTGCACGCTATCCGAGCCCTTGAACTGCAGCGGCAGAACGCCCATGCCGACCAGGTTCGAACGATGGATCCGCTCGAAGCTGCGTGCGACCACAGCCTTCACGCCCAGCAGTTGCGTGCCCTTGGCCGCCCAGTCGCGCGACGAGCCCGTGCCGTACTCTTCGCCCGCGAACACGACGGTCGGCGTATCGGCGTCGATGTACTTCATCGCTGCGTCATAGATGGACAGCTGTTCGCCGCTCGGCTGGTGAATCGTCAGGCCGCCTTCGATGCGCGAGCCGTCCGCCTTCGCCGGGATCATCAGATTCTTGATACGGACGTTCGCGAACGTGCCGCGCATCATCACGTCGTGGTTACCGCGCCGCGAGCCGTAGCTGTTGAAGTCGGCCTTTTGCACGCCGTTTTCCTTCAACCAGCGGCCTGCCGGCGAGTCTTCCTTGATCGAGCCTGCCGGGCTGATGTGGTCGGTCGTGACCGAGTCACCGAAGATGCCCAACGCGCGTGCGCCCTTGACCGGCGCGATGCTGGAAGCCGGCGTCATCGAGAAGTCCTTGCCGAAGAACGGCGGCTCGGCGATGTAGGTCGACTTCGGCCAGTCGTAGACCTGACCTTCTTCGCCCTCGATCTTGCTCCACAGATCGCCCTTCTTCGTGAGCTGCGAGTAGTTCTTGCGGAACGCGTCGGCATCCATCGCGTACTTCAGCAGCGCGTTGACTTCTTCGCTGGTCGGCCAGATGTCGCCGAGGTAGATGTCCTTGCCGCCCTTGCCCTTGCCGACCGGCTCGGTCATCAGGTCGCGCGTGATGTTGCCGGCGATCGCGTATGCCACGACGAGCGGCGGCGACGCGAGGAAGTTCGCGCGGATGTTCGGGTGGATCCGCGCTTCGAAGTTACGGTTGCCCGACAGCACAGCTGCCGCGACGATGTCGTTCGTCGTGATCGCGTCGTTCAGTTCCGGCGTCAGGTCGCCCGCGTTACCGATACAGGTCGTGCAGCCGTAAGCGGCCAGCGTGAAGCCGAGCTTGTCGAGGTACTTCAGCAGGTCGGTTTTCGTCAGGTACTCGGTGACGATACGCGATCCCGGCGCCAGCGAGGTCTTGATGTGCGGAGCGACCGTCAGGCCAGCTTCGACAGCCTTCTTCGCAAGCAGACCGGCGGCCAGCAGCACGCTCGGGTTCGACGTGTTCGTGCACGACGTGATCGCGGCGATCAGCACGTCGCCGTTCTTGACGTCGACGCCGTTGCTCGTCGTGTATTGCGCGTCGAGATCGGCGGCCTTCTTCGCAAAGCCGTTTTCGGCGACCGGCTTCGAGAACAGGTCGGTGAAGGTCGACTTCACGTGGCCGATCTCGATGCGGTCCTGCGGACGCTTCGGGCCTGCCAGCGACGGCGCGACCGTCGCGAGATCCAGCGTGACGACCTTCGTGTAATCGATATCGCCTTCGCCCGGAATGCCGAACAGCTCCTGCGCCTTGAAGTAGTTTTCGAACGCCGCGATTTCCGCGTCCGTGCGGCCCGTGCCGCGGAAGAAGTCGATGGTCTTTTCGTCGACCGGGAAGAAGCCCATCGTTGCGCCGTATTCCGGCGCCATGTTGCCGATCGTCGCGCGGTCCGGCACCGACAGCGAGCGCGTGCCTTTGCCGAAGAACTCGACGAACTTGCCGACGACCTTCTCCTTACGCAGCAATTCGGTGATCGTCAGCACGAGGTCGGTCGCAGTCACGCCTTCGATCAGCTTGCCCTTCAGGTGCACACCGACGACGTCCGGCGTCAGGAAGTACACCGGTTGGCCGAGCATGCCTGCTTCGGCTTCGATACCGCCCACGCCCCAGCCGACCACGCCGATGCCGTTGATCATCGTCGTATGGCTGTCCGTGCCGACCAGTGAATCCGGGTAGTACACGGTGTCCGCGCCGTCGGCCTTCTTGTGCACGCCCCGCGCGAGGTACTCGAGGTTCACCTGGTGAACGATGCCGACGCCCGGCGGCACGACCTTGAACGTGTCGAACGCCTGCATGCCCCACTTCATGAACTGATAGCGCTCGTTGTTGCGCTGGAATTCCAGCTTCATGTTCAGGTCGAGCGCGTTCTTCTCGCGGAAGTGGTCGATCTGCACCGAGTGGTCGACGACCAGATCGACCGGCACCAGCGGCTCGATCGACTTCGGGTTCTTGCCGATGGCCTTCGCGACGCCGCGCATCGCGGCGATGTCGGCGAGCAGCGGCACGCCGGTGAAGTCCTGCAGCACGACGCGCGACACGACGAACGGAATTTCGTCGACGCGCGCCGCGGTCGGCTTCCAGTTCGCGAGTTGCGTAACATGTTCTTCGGCGACTTTCTTGCCGTCGTAGTTGCGCAGCACCGATTCCAGCACGATACGGATCGAGACCGGCAGGCGGTCGATCTTGAGGTTCAGAGCCTTGCCGAGTTGCGGCAGGGAGTAGAACTTGCCTTTGCCGGAACCGCTGTCGAATTCCTTGAGCGTTTTGTGGAGGTTGTGGGCCATGGTGTTTTCCTTGGTTTGGATCGCGGAACTACAGTACTCAACCTAGATGACGTACAGATCGACGTATTCATTGACCGGCGTCGCTTCGAGCTTGGCCTGGTCCAGCGATACGTCGAGAATCGCCAGTTGTTGCTTGACCGGAAAGCGCCGCGCGAGGTTGGTCTTGAACTTCTCGACCAGCAACGGAATACCGTCTTCACGACGGCGCTTATGACCGATCGGGTATTCGACTACGACTTCACCGAACTCCGCCCCGTCGTTGAATTCGATCGTCAGTGCGTTGGCGATCGAACGCTTCTCCGGGTCGTGATAGTCCTTCGTGAACTGTGGGTCTTCGACGCATTCCATCTTCGCGCGCAATGCATCGATACGCGAGTCCTGCGCGACTGAATCTTCGTAATCGGCAGCCGTCAGACGGCCGAAAATCAGCGCCACCGCGATCATGTACTGGATGCAATGATCACGGTCAGCCGGATTGTTCAACGGACCCTTTTTATCGATGATGCGAATCGCCGCTTCGTGGGTGCGGATCGTGATGCGGCGAATGTCTTCGACGCGCCGGCCCTGCGCGGCGAGCTGCACATGCAGCGCGAGCGCGGCTTCCACGGCGGTTTGCGCGTGGAACTCGGCCGGAAACGAGATTTTGAACAGCACGTTTTCCATCACGTACGAGCCGTACGGACGCTGGAACTGGAACTCGTTGCCGTTGAACAGCACGTCGTAGAAGCCCCACGTTGTCGCGCTGAGCACCGACGGATAGCCCATCTCGCCGGTCTTCGAGATCAGCGCGAGGCGCACGGCGCGCGAGGTCGCGTCGCCGGCGGCCCACGATTTGCGCGAACCGGTGTTCGGCGCATGACGGTAGGTGCGCAGCGCCTGCCCATCGACGAGCGCCTGCGATACCGCGTTGATCAGCTCGTCGCGCGTAAGGCCGATCAGCTGGCCGACCACGGCGGTCGACGCAAGCTTGACGAGCAGCACATGATCGAGCCCGACCTTGTTGAACGAGTTCTCGAGCGCGATGCAGCCTTGAATTTCGTGCGCCTTGATCATGGCGATCAGGACGTCTTTCATCGTCAGCGGCGCTTTGCCGGCTGCGATGGCGGTGCGCGAGAGCCAGTCGGCCGTCGCGAGGATGCCACCGAGGTTATCGGACGGATGGCCCCATTCGGCGGCGAGCCAGGTGTCGTTGAAATCGAGCCAGCGGATCATCGCGCCGATGTTGAAGGCGGCCTGAACCGGGTCCAGCTGGAACGAGGTGCCCGGCACCTTCGCGCCGTTGGGGACGATCGTGCCTGCCACGATCGGTCCCATCAGCTTGGTGCAGGCTGGGTAGGTAAGCGCCTCGAGTCCGCAACCGAGCGTGTCGATCAGGCAATGACGCGCGGTTTCCAGCGCGAGCGCGCTGTCGATCCGGTAATCCAGCACGTAGTCGACGATCTCGACCAGGACGGCGTCCGGGGCGGGTCGTACGTTGGAGATCGGGGCGGACATTGGGGGCTTCCCTGGCGGCGAAAATCAGTTGCCGGTCTTGTTGATCGCGTTCGATTGCGTTGCAGCCGGCGCGCCCTGTTCCATGGCGACCGTCTTGCACTCGTCGGCGAGGCGCGAACTGTCCTTGTCCTGGAACAGCATGGCCTTCGTCGGGATCACGACGAGGTCCATACCGGATGCTGCGTCGTGGAAGCGGTCGGCGCCCGTCGTGGTCGCTTCGCGCGGCAGGTTGTAGTTCTTGTTCGCCCAGTGAACCACGACGATCTGGTCACGCTTCATGTCGCCTTTCATTTCGAAAGCAAGGCCGTCCTTGCACGCCCACTTTTCAGCGCCTTCCGGGATCGGATCGACCTTCGCTTCCTTCGTCGGATTCGGCTTGCGCTTGATCAGGCGGCGCGGCTCCGGGCGCTTCGCGACGGCCTTGGTGGCCGGCTTCTTCGTGGTGGTGGCCGTGTCCGCAGCGGTGGCGTCAGTCGCGACGGTCAGCATCGTCGTGGACAGGGCGCCAATCATGGCGGCGATCATCAGCTTTTTCATGGAGAAAACCTTTCTATCAAAATCAGTTAAACAGTGCGCGGACGACCGGTCCGGCGGCCGCGCGGGTTGAACTGCACGCGCTGTGGAGCGCGCAGCGATCGCTATTTTCTCCTATTTAGCGGCACGTACTTTAAATTCTCGGGTCCGGTGTAATTCGCGCTCGGACGGATGATCTTGTTGTCGACGCGCTGCTCGATGATGTGCGCGCTCCAACCTGCCGTACGCGAGATCACGAACAGCGGCGTGAACATCGCGGTCGGCACGCCCATCATGTGATACGACACCGCGCTGAACCAGTCGAGGTTCGGGAACATCTTCTTCGCGTCCCACATCACCGATTCGAGCCGTTCGGCGATCGAGAACAGTTTCGTGTTGCCCGCTTCCTTCGATAGCTTCTTCGCGACTTCCTTGATGATCTTGTTGCGCGGGTCCGAGATCGTGTAGACGGGATGGCCAAAGCCGATCACGACTTCCTTGTTCTCGACGCGGCGGCGGATGTCGGCTTCGGCTTCGTCAGGCGTCTGGTAGCGCGACTGGATTTCGAACGCGGCTTCATTGGCGCCGCCGTGTTTCGGGCCGCGCAGCGCGCCGATCGCGCCGGTGACCGCCGAGTACATGTCCGAGCCCGTGCCCGCGATCACGCGGCCGGTGAACGTCGACGCGTTGAACTCGTGCTCCGCGTACAGGTTCAGCGACACGTGCATCGCATCGACCCACGCCTTCGACGGCTCGACGCCATGCAGCAGATGCAGGAAATGACCGCCGATCGAATCGTCGTCGGTTTCGACCTCGATGCGCTTGCCGTTGTGCGAGTAGTGATACCAGTACAGCAGCATCGAGCCGAGCGAGGCCATCAGCTTGTCGGCGATATCGCGCGCGCCGGGCAGATTGTGGTCGTCTTTCTCGGGCAGCACGGTGCCGAGCACCGACACGCCGGTGCGCATCACGTCCATCGGATGCGCGGCGGCCGGAATCCATTCGAGTGCGGCCTTCACGTTGGCCGGCAGGCCGCGCATCGACTTCAGCTTCGTCTTGTACGCGGTCAGTTCGGCCTGGGTCGGCAGCTTGCCGTGGACCAGCAGATACGCGATCTCCTCGAATTCGCACGCCTCGGCGATGTCGAGAATGTCATAGCCGCGATAGTGCAGATCGTTGCCGGTCTTGCCGACCGTGCACAGCGCGGTGTTGCCCGCAGTCACGCCCGACAGCGCGACGGATTTTTTCGGTTTGAAGCCGCTTTGCGTTTCGTTGCCGCCTGTTGCGCCAGCGGCTTGCGTCGTCTCGCTCATGTTCCGCCTTCTCCTGTGTGCCGGCTCATCGCTGCCGTTTGAAAAACGCGTCGCTTATGCCACAGACTGTCCGTTGGCGGCCACTTGCGCAAAAAGCGGCGCCGCTTCTTGTGGAACAGCGCGGCCGGTGGTTTGCGCGCGGCGCAGCACCGACCAGTAATAGCGGTAGCTCGCACGGTCGTGCAGCGTATCGCCATGACGCGTCGGGCCCCAATGCGCGGACTGCGCGGCCAGCAGGATTTCGGCGGCCGTCGCGATTTCTTCGTCGCGCGGCGCGAACGCGGCGACGATCGCCTCGATCTGCGCGGGGTGGATGCTCCACATGCGCGTGTAGCCGAACTCGTTGCGGGCGCGCTGTGCGTCGTTCGCGACCACGCTCATGTCGCGCACTTCGGTGCTGACGTTGTGCGACGGCACCTTGCCGAACGCATGGCAGGCCGCCGAAATCTCGAGCTTCGCGCGCCGCACGAGCGGATGATCGAATTGGCCCGGCGAGCGCATCGCGGTATCGGGGATCGCGCCGTCGTGCGCGGAGACGAAGTCCATCAGGCCGAAGCTCAGCGCCTCGACGCCCGGCAGCGCGGCGAGTTCGAACACACGCGTAAGCGCGCCGTGGGTTTCGACCAGCAACTGCACCGGCACCGGCTGCGCGAGGCCGAGCTCGCGCCGCGTCGCCTCGATGAACGCGATCATTTCGGCGGCATCGTGAACATTGCGGATTTTCGGCAGCGTGATGTAAGCGGGTGCTCGCTTTGCGGTGCGCAGAATGAGGCGTACGTCGTCGCGCCAGTGCGCGTGAGCGAAGTCGTGGATGCGCACGCCGACGCGGCCGAAGCGGTCATGCTCGGTGCCCAGTAGCGATGCGACCAGTTCCGCGTGCTCGGCCTCGCGGCCGACCTGCGCGCCGTCTTCGCAATCGAGCGTGATATCGAACACCGGGCCGAGTTGCTGCTGTAACGCGAGCGACTTCAGCATCAGCTTTTCGCTGCCCGCGTAGTGATCGCAGGCAGGCAGCACAGCGGGCGGCGCTTCGCCCTCAAACAGCACTTCGGCGGGTGTGAGAACGCGCATCTTCGGCGTGTGGGGCGTGGTGAAAATTAAGGATGTCGGATTCGGGTGTGCTCTGCGCGAGTGCCGTCGGGCAACGGCAAAGCACGTTCGAATCAGAGGCGAATGGCGATGATCGCACGGCCATTCACACGAAAAAAACCGGAACCCGCCGCGCTGACGCTTCGGAGTTCCGGTTCATCGGCATCAGATGCTTAGCCGAGCAGGTGCTGAACGCCGTCGCGCTCTTCCAGCAGTTCCTGCAGCGTGCCGTCCATCTTTTCGCGCGAGAACGCGTCGATTGCCAGACCTTCGACGCGCTTGTACTCGCCGTTTTCGCAGGTCACGGGCACGCCGTAGATGATGTCTTCAGGGATGCCGTACGAGCCGTCCGACGGGATGCCCATCGTGACCCACTTGCCGTTCGTGCCGAGCACCCAGTCACGCACGTGGTCGATCGCAGCGTTAGCCGCCGATGCCGCCGACGACAGGCCGCGCGCTTCGATGATCGCCGCGCCGCGCTTGCCGACGGTCGGGATGAACGTGTTGCGGTTCCATTCTTCGTCGTTGATCAGCTTGGTCAGGTCCTGACCTTCAGCCGTTGCAACGCGGAAGTCGGGGTACATGGTCGGCGAGTGGTTGCCCCACACTGCGAGCTTTTCGATCGACGCGACCGGCTTGCCCGACTTGGCGGCCAGTTGCGACAGCGCGCGGTTGTGGTCCAGACGCAGCATCGCGGTGAAGTTCTTCTTCGGCAGATCCGGCGCCGACTTCATGGCGATGTATGCGTTCGTGTTGGCCGGGTTGCCGACCACCAGAACCTTCACGTCGCGGCTGGCGACGGCGTTCAGCGCCTTGCCCTGAACCGTGAAGATTTCGGCGTTGGCCGACAGCAGATCCTTGCGCTCCATCCCCTTCGAACGCGGACGCGCGCCGACCAGCAGTGCAATGTCGGCGTCCTTGAACGCGACCTTCGGGTCGTCCGTGATCACGACGCCCGACAGCAGCGGGAATGCGCAATCATCCAGTTCCATCACGACGCCTTTGACGGCGGCTTGCGCTTGCGGCAGATCGAGCAGTTGCAGGATCACCGGCTGGTCCTTGCCGAGCAGGTCGCCATTGGCGATGCGGAATAGCAGGGAGTAAGCGATTTGACCTGCGGCGCCGGTGACGGCAACGCGCTTTGCGGGCTTAGCCATTGAGAAATCTCCAGGACGATGCGTTAGACGCTAGGGAAAACGCCATTCTATATGCGCGTTCAGCGAAGCGTGATGAAACACGGCGGAATTCACTGTTCGCGTGCGGGCTCGGAATTGGCGAGACCGGGCGGCGCGTACGGCAAGACCGCCGTGCCGGAAAGCTGTACTGCGGAGCGGGACGGGATGGCCCAGGGCTTACGCCGGGCCGGGGCCGCAACTGCACGGTGCGGGCTCCTGCAAACAGCGCGTTTCGGCAAGCGTCGGGCCAGCGGGTGCAACACGGAGACAGCGCGCGAATGCAACGGATGGCGGCGAATCGAAACCTGGACTGCGTAGGGGACGGCATGGTGCAGAGTGGCTGCCGGAGCGTCGCGGCGCTGCATCAAACAGCCGCCGAAAAATCCCGCAAACCCTTGCTCGACAAGGAGTGTAGGAGTCGAAACAGACAAAGTCAACAGTATCTTATGTCTTATATAAGACACATCTATCGCGGGGAAAACCCTAGACGTGTCCCAGCCCTTTATGATGAAATGCGCGCATGAATTCGAACCCGGCGAATCCCGTGAACCCGAATGGCCAAGGGGCCGCCGGCGAAGGCGTATCCGCTGTTTCCGCTGCCGCGTCGCCTACCTTCAGCCCCTTATATCAGCAGATCAAGGGCTTGATTACGCAGAGCCTCGAAAGCGGCGAATGGAAGCCGGGCGAGATCATTCCTAGTGAAGTCGAACTGGCCGCGCGTTTCAAGGTGAGTCAGGGTACGGTGCGCAAGGCGATCGACGAACTCGCCGCCGACAACCTGCTGGTGCGCCGCCAGGGCAAGGGCACCTTCGTTGCAACGCACAACGAAGAGCGCGCGCAGTTCCGTTTCCTGAGGTTGCTCGCCGACGACGGCGCCGAGCATCCGCACGTGAGCCGTCTGCTCGAATGTCGGCGGCTGCGCGCATCGGCGGAAATCGCGCGGCAACTCGATCTGAAGCCGGCCGATCCGGTCGTGCTGATCAAGCGTTTGCTGCAGTTCGACGGCGAAGTCACCGTGCTCGACGAGATCTGGCTGCCCGGCGTCGTGTTCCGCGGGCTCACGCTCGAGCGGCTGTCGGAGTACAAGGGTCCCCTCTACGCGATGTTCGAGACGGAATTCGGTACCCGCATGATTCGCGCGACGGAAAAAATCCGCGCGGTCGCGGCGGAGCCTTCCGTGGCGGACCTGCTGCATGTGCCGGCAGGTTTTCCGTTGCTGTCGGTCGAGCGCGTGTCCTATACCTATGGGGACCGCCCGGTCGAAGTCCGGCGAGGTTGGTATGTCACAACCGGGTATTACTATCAGAACGATCTGAGCTGAATCGGGCTGAAACGAGGCGCGGCGTCCCACACGCGTGCCAATCGGAAGGCGCTTTCAATGCGCGCGCCGCAAAGGACCCAGCGTGGTTTTCGCTGCAGCGCGATATAAAAAGGCGCTAAAATTGCGGATTAGTGTGACTACATAGTAGGGGTCTAGCATGGCAGAAGCCGTAAAAAAACCGAGGCCGGAATTCCGGAACATCGGTATTGGGCAAATACTGACGGCATACCGTCTCCCGCTGGCGGGGCGCGTGTCGATTCTGCATCGCGTGAGCGGTGCCTTGTTGTTTCTCTTCCTTCCGTTCCTGCTGTTCCTCTTCGATCAGAGCCTGACTTCCGAACTGAGCTTCGAAGTATTCAAAGGCTTCCTCTCCAACATCATCGTCAAGCTGATCACGCTGGTTCTCGCGTGGGCCTTCCTGTTCCATTTCTGCGCCGGCATCCGTCACCTCGTGATGGATACGAATCATGATGCCGTGTCGAAAGAGAAGGGCAAATCGACCTCCATCGTGGTGATCGTCGTGTCGTCGCTGCTTACCATCGCATTCGCGGCAAAACTGTTCGGAGCATTCTAAAAAATGTCAGCCAATAACCGAATCGGTTCGAAGCGTCTCGTCGTCGGCGCGCATTACGGTCTGCGCGACTGGCTCGCGCAACGCGTCACCGCCTGCGTGATGGCGGTGTACACGGTGATTCTGCTCGCGTGGTTCTTCCTCGCGCGCGACTTTTCGTACGACGGCTGGGCGTCGATCTTCGCGACGCAGTGGATGAAGCTCGCCACGTTCGTCACGCTTCTCTCGCTGTTCTACCACGCGTGGGTTGGTATCCGTGACATCTGGATGGATTACGTGAAGCCCGTTGGCGCGCGTCTCGTCCTCCAGGTGCTGACGATCATCTGGCTGCTCGCATGTGCGGGCTACGCTGCGCAGATTCTCTGGAGAGTATAAAAGCATGGTTGCAATCAAGAATTCTCTGCCGCGTCGCCGCTTCGACGTCGTCATCGTCGGCGCGGGCGGCTCGGGGATGCGCGCGTCGCTGCAACTCGCGCGTGCCGGTCTGTCGGTCTGCGTGCTGTCCAAGGTGTTCCCGACGCGTTCGCACACCGTCGCTGCCCAGGGCGGCATCGGCGCTTCGCTCGGCAACATGAGCGAAGACAACTGGCACTACCACTTCTACGACACGATCAAGGGCTCCGACTGGCTCGGCGACCAGGACGCGATCGAGTTCATGTGCCGTGAAGCACCGAACGCCGTCTACGAACTCGAACACATGGGCATGCCGTTCGACCGTAACGCGGACGGCACGATCTATCAGCGCCCGTTCGGCGGCCACACTGCGAATTACGGCGAAAAGCCGGTGCAACGCGCCTGCGCGGCGGCTGACCGTACCGGTCACGCGCTGCTGCATACGCTGTACCAGCAGAACGTTGCTGCCAAGACGCAATTCTTCGTCGAATGGATGGCGCTGGACCTGATCCGCGACGCCGACGGCGACGTGCTCGGCGTGACCGCACTGGAAATGGAAACCGGCGACGTCTACATCCTCGAAGGCAAGACCACGCTGTTCGCCACGGGCGGCGCGGGCCGGATCTTCGCGGCATCGACCAACGCGTTCATCAACACCGGTGACGGCCTCGGCATGGCGGCCCGTTCGGGCATCGCGCTGCAGGACATGGAATTCTGGCAATTCCACCCGACCGGCGTGGCCGGCGCGGGCGTGCTGATCACCGAAGGCGTGCGCGGCGAAGGCGGTATTCTGCGTAACTCGAACGGCGAGCGTTTCATGGAACGCTACGCGCCGACGCTGAAGGATCTGGCGCCGCGCGACTTCGTCTCGCGTTCGATGGACCAGGAAATCAAGGAAGGCCGCGGCGTCGGTCCGAACAAGGATCACGTGCTGCTCGACCTGTCGCACATCGGCGCCGAGACGATCATGAAGCGTCTGCCGTCGATCCGGGAAATCGCGCTGAAGTTCGCGAACGTCGACTGCATTAAAGAGCCGATCCCGGTCGTGCCGACCATCCACTACCAGATGGGCGGTATTCCGACGAACATCAACGGCCAGGTCGTCGGTACGCCGCGCGGCCACGAAGAAGTCGTCAACGGTTTCTATGCAGTGGGCGAATGCTCGTGCGTGTCGGTGCACGGCGCGAACCGTCTCGGCACGAACTCGCTGCTCGACCTCGTGGTGTTCGGCCGCGCTGCCGGCAACCACATCGTCAAGCACGTGAAGGAACTGAAAGAACACAAGCCGCTACCGGCCGATGCAGCCGACTTCGCGCTGTCGCGTCTGGCGAAGCTCGATAACTCGTCGTCGGGCGAGTACGCACAGTCGGTCGCCAACGACATCCGCGGCACGATGCAGAAGCACGCTGGCGTGTTCCGTACCTCGGCTCTGCTGGCCGAAGGCGTCGAAGCCATCCGCGAAGTGGGCGCACGCGTCGACAACATCCATCTGAAGGACAAGTCGAAGGTGTTCAACACGGCTCGCATCGAAGCGCTCGAAGTGGCGAACCTGATCGAAGTGGCACGCGCCACGATGGTCTCCGCCGAAGCGCGCAAGGAAAGCCGTGGCGCGCACGCGCAGAACGACTTCGAACATCGCGACGACGAAAACTGGCTGCGCCATACGTTGTGGTTCAGCGAAGGCGATCGCCTCGACTACAAGCCGGTTCACATGAAGCCGCTGACCGTCGAATCGGTTCCGCCGAAAGCGCGTACCTTCTAAGGCACAAGTCAAAGGAATTCAGAGAAATGGCCAAGCGTACATTTGAAATTTACCGCTACGATCCGGACAAGGACGCCGCTCCGCGCATGCAGACGTACGAGATCGAAATCGACTCGCACGAACGCATGCTGCTCGACGCGCTCATCAAGCTGAAGGCGCTCGACGAAACCCTGTCGTTCCGTCGCTCGTGCCGCGAAGGCGTGTGCGGTTCGGACGCAATGAACATCAACGGCAAAAACGGCCTCGCGTGCCTGACGAACCTGAACGACCTGCCGCAGAAGATCGTGCTGCGTCCGCTGCCGGGCCTGCCCGTCGTGCGCGACCTGATCTGCGACTTCACGCAGTTCTTCAACCAGTATCACTCGATCAAGCCGTACCTGATCAACGATACGCCGCCGCCGGAGAAGGAACGTCTGCAGTCGCCGGAAGAACGCGACGAGCTCGACGGCCTGTACGAATGTATTCTGTGCGCGAGCTGCTCGACGTCGTGCCCGAGCTTCTGGTGGAATCCGGACAAGTTCGTCGGCCCGGCTGGTCTGCTGCAAGCCTACCGCTTCATCGCGGATAGCCGCGACGAGGCAACCGGCGAACGCCTCGACAACCTGGAAGATCCGTACCGTCTGTTCCGTTGCCACACCATCATGAACTGCGTCGACGTTTGTCCGAAGGGCCTGAACCCGACCAAGGCAATCGGCAAGATCAAGGAATTGATGGTTCGCCGCGCTGTCTAGTATCAATGAGCTCCGCGCTCCCTGGCGCGCGCTGCCCCCGAGAGGGCGGTCAGTGCGTCCGGGCGCGGCGCGGGGTGTACCGACATGACCGAAACATCGCATCAGTCCGACCCTCTCCGCCGCGCGCGTCTTCGCTGGCGCGCACGGCGGGGCCTGCTGGAAAACGACCTGATTTTCGAGCGTTTTTTCAGCCGATATGAGCATGACCTCAGCGATGCCGACGTGGGCGCACTCACGCGCCTGCTCGAGCTGAGCGATAACGACCTGATGGACTTGCTGCTCGCGCGCAAGGAACCAGAAGGCGATCTGGCCGACCCGGACGTGGTCCGGGTTCTGGAGTTGCTGCGCAACGCTTGAGCGCCGCCAGTCCGTTGTTCCAGGCGTGCAATTATCGAAACCCTGTATCCATACTTCGATTGAGGATGTGCTATGACCCCGTCAGATGTTAAAGCCACGCTATCGTTCAGCGACAATTCGCCGAGCGTCGAAATGCCGATTTACAAGGGCACGATTGGCCCGGATGTGATCGACATTCGCAAACTGTACGGCCAGACCGGCAAATTCACGTACGACCCGGGCTTCATGTCGACGGCGGCGTGCAATTCGGCGATTACCTACATCGACGGCGACAAGGGCGAACTGCTCTACCGCGGCTACGCGATCGACAACCTCGCGCAAAACGCCGACTTTCTCGAAACCTGCTACCTGCTGCTGAACGGCGAGCTGCCGAACCAGAAGCAGAAGACCGAATTCGTCGGCACCGTCACGAGGCACACGATGGTGCACGAGCAGATGCAGTTCTTCTTCCGCGGCTTCCGCCGCGACGCGCATCCGATGGCGATTCTGGTCGCCGCGGTCGGCGCGCTGTCCGCGTTCTATCACGACTCGCTCGACATCAATAACCCGCATCACCGCGAAGTGTCGGCGATTCGCATGATCGCGAAGCTGCCCACGCTGGTCGCGATGGCGTACAAGTACAGCATCGGCCAGCCGTTCGTGTATCCGAAGAACGACCTGTCGTACAGCGCGAACTTCATGCGCATGATGTTCTCGAACCCGTGCGAAGAGTACGAGGTCAACGACGTGCTGGTGCGCGCGCTCGACCGTATCCTGATCCTGCACGCTGACCACGAGCAGAATGCGTCGACGTCGACCGTGCGGCTCGCCGGTTCGTCGGGCGCGAATCCGTTCGCGTGTATCGCGGCGGGTATCGCGTGTCTGTGGGGCCCGGCGCACGGCGGCGCGAACGAAGCCGCGCTGACCATGCTGGAAGAAATCGGCTCGGTCGACAACATTCCTGAGTTCATCAAGCAGGTGAAGGACAAGAACTCGGGCG
Source organism: Paraburkholderia sp. MM5384-R2 (assembly GCF_014201025.1). Classification (NCBI taxonomy): domain Bacteria; kingdom Pseudomonadati; phylum Pseudomonadota; class Betaproteobacteria; order Burkholderiales; family Burkholderiaceae; genus Paraburkholderia; species Paraburkholderia sp. MM5384-R2. The sequence goes on along the minus strand of NZ_JACHDI010000012.1, from coordinate 48,173 downwards.
TGAAGCTGATGGGCTTCGGCCACCGCGTGTACAAGAACTACGACCCGCGCGCGAAGCTGATGCGCGAGACCTGCTACGAAGTGCTCGAAGAGCTGGGCCTGCACGACGATCCGCTGTTCAAGCTCGCGATGGAACTCGAAAAGATCGCGCTGGAAGACGAATACTTCGTGTCGCGCAAGCTGTACCCGAACGTCGACTTCTACTCGGGTATCGTGCAGCGCGCGCTGGGCATTCCGACGTCGATGTTCACGTGTATCTTCGCGATGGCACGCACGGTTGGCTGGATCGCGCAGTGGAACGAAATGATCGCCGATCCCGAGCAGAAGATTGGCCGTCCGCGTCAGCTGTTCATCGGCGAGACGCTGCGTGAAGCGAAGCCGATCGCACAGCGCTGATCGCTGATCGACCTCGATACGCGCGCTTCGCAGCGGCATTCGTGCCGTGCAAAAGCGCGAAATCCGAGTGAATAAAACGCCTCGACGGGTCTACCGTTGGGGCGTTTTCCGTTTCGGCGGCAGCTACGCGTCGCTGGGGCCAACGCTTGCCGGGTAACGACGATACAGGTATTGCCACTACCAGCCAACTCCATGTTTTTTATCGGTTTTTTCGTCGGCTGAGCAGCCCATCGCGGCGTGCAGCGTGGCATAATCAATCGACACAGTCAGCCCGCAGTCATTACTACCCCGCATACCATGGCACAGACCCTCTACGACAAATTGTGGAACACGCACGTGGTCCACACGGAAGACGACGGCACCACGATTCTCTACATCGACCGTCACCTGCTGCATGAAGTGACCAGCCCGCAGGCGTTCGAAGGCCTGAAAATCGCCCAGCGTCCGGTGTGGCGCATCAGCGCGAACCTGGCCGTGTCCGACCACAACGTGCCGACCACGGACCGCAGCCACGGCATCGCCGATCCGGTGTCGAAGCTGCAGGTCGATACGCTCGACGCCAACTGCGACGCCTTCGGCATCACCCAGTTCAAGATGAACGACCTGCGTCAGGGCATCGTTCACATCATCGGGCCGGAACAGGGCGCCACGCTGCCGGGTATGACGATCGTCTGCGGCGACTCGCACACGTCCACGCACGGCGCGTTCGGCGCGCTCGCGCACGGCATCGGCACGTCGGAAGTCGAGCACGTGCTGGCCACGCAAACGCTGCTGCAGAAGAAGAGCAAGAACATGCTCGTGAAGGTCGAGGGCCAATTGCCGCGCGGCTGTACCGCGAAGGACATCGTGCTCGCGATCATCGGCAAGATCGGCACCGCGGGCGGCACCGGCTACGCGATCGAATTCGGCGGCTCGACGATCCGTTCGCTGACAATGGAAGGCCGCATGACGGTCTGCAACATGGCGATCGAAGCGGGCGCGCGCGCCGGCATGGTCGCCGTCGACGACACCACGGTCGAATACCTGAAAGGCCGTCCGTTCTCGCCGCAGGGCGTCGAGTGGGATCACGCGGTCGAGTACTGGAAGCAGTTCAAGTCGGACGACGGAGCGCATTTCGATCGCGTGGTCGAGTTGAACGCCGCCGAAATCGTGCCGCAGGTCACCTGGGGCACGTCGCCGGAAATGGTCACGCCGATCGACGGCCGCGTGCCGGATCCGGAGCGCGAAAAGGACCCGGTCAAGCGCGACGCGATGGAGCGCGCGCTCAAGTACATGGCGCTCGAGCCGAACGCGCCGATCGAGTCGATCAAGCCGGATAAAATCTTTATCGGGTCGTGCACCAACGCGCGCATCGAAGACATTCGCGCCGCGGCTTACGTCGTGAAGAAGCTCGGCCGTCGCGTCGCGCCGAACATCCGTCTGGCGATGGTCGTGCCGGGTTCGGGTCTCGTGAAGGCGCAGGCGGAGCGTGAAGGCCTCGACAAGGTCTTTACCGAGGCCGGTTTCGAATGGCGCGAGCCGGGCTGCTCGATGTGTCTGGCAATGAACGCCGACCGGCTCGAGCCGGGCGAGCGTTGCGCGTCCACGTCGAACCGCAATTTCGAAGGTCGTCAGGGCGCTGGTGGCCGCACGCACCTGGTGAGCCCCGCAATGGCCGCGGCTGCGGCCATCGAAGGGCATTTCGTCGACATTCGCAAGCTCGGATAAATCGCAGATGAAGAACATGAATCGCATCACTCTATTGCGCCGCTTCGCACTCGGCACGTTCGCCGGGCTCCTGCTCGGTCTTGCCGGCTGCAACACGGTGCACGGATTCGGCCAGGACATGTCGCACCTCGGCAATTCGATCAGCAATCACGCTGAGAAATAAGCGGTTTTTGATTTTTGCCGGCGATACGGCGCGGGGGTTCCAGCCGCCAGTCGCATCGCCCGGTCCTGAACAGGCGCAAGCGTCATGGATAAATTCATCGTACACACCGGCGTCGTGGCGCCGCTCGATCGCGAGAACGTCGACACGGACGCGATCATTCCGAAGCAGTTCCTGAAGTCGATCAAGCGCACGGGTTTCGGTCCGAATGCGTTCGACGAATGGCGCTACCTCGACCACGGCGAACCGGGTCAAGACAACTCGAAGCGTCCGCTGAACCCGGATTTCGTGCTGAACCAGCCGCGCTACCAGGGCGCCTCGGTGCTGCTCGCGCGCAAGAATTTTGGCTGCGGCAGCTCGCGCGAACACGCGCCCTGGGCGTTGCAGCAATACGGCTTTCGCGCGCTGATCGCGCCGAGCTTCGCGGACATCTTCTACAACAACTGCTTCAAGAACGGCGTGCTGCCGATCGTGCTGACCGAACAGCAGGTCGATCATCTGTTCAACGAGACGTATGCGTTCAACGGCTTCGAGCTGACGATCGACCTCGAAGCGCAAGTCGTGCGCACGGCCGACGGCGGCACCGAATATCCGTTCGAAGTCGCGGCGTTCCGCAAGTATTGTCTGCTGAACGGGTTCGACGACATCGGCCTCACGCTGCGTCACGCGGACAAGATTCGCCAATTCGAAGCGGAGCGTCTCGCGAAGCAACCGTGGCTGAACAATCGCCTCGTCCGTTAAGCGAAACCGTGAGGGCGTCAGGGGCGTGAAGTCCGCGCGCCAATGTCGGTTTGCGCCAGAAGATCCGAACAAAATCATCAAGGAATTCGCATGAAGATCGCAGTGTTGCCGGGCGACGGCATCGGTCCCGAAATCGTCAAGGAGGCCGTCAAGGTCCTGAACGTGCTCGGCGAGAAGTTCGAACTCGAAGAAGCGCCGGTCGGCGGCGCGGGCTACGAAGCGAAGGGCCACCCGCTGCCGGACTCGACGCTCGCGCTCGCGAAGGAAGCCGACGCGATCCTGTTCGGCGCGGTCGGCGACTGGAAGTACGACAAGCTCGAACGCGCGCTGCGCCCTGAGCAGGCGATTCTCGGTCTGCGCAAGCACCTGGAACTTTTCGCGAACTTCCGTCCGGCGATCTGCTACCCGCAACTGACGGGCGCATCGTCGCTGAAGGAAGAGATCGTTTCGGGTCTCGACATCCTGATCGTGCGCGAACTGAACGGCGACATCTACTTCGGCGCGCCGCGCGGCGTGCGTACGTCGCCGGACGGCCTGTTCGCCGGCGCAAAGGAAGGCTTCGACACGATGCGCTATTCGGAACCCGAAGTGCGCCGCATCGCGCACGTCGCGTTCCAGGCGGCGCAAAAGCGCGGCAAGAAGCTCACCTCGGTCGATAAAGCCAACGTGCTCGAAACGTCGCAGTTCTGGAAGGACGTGATGATCGACGTGTCGAAGGAATACGCGGACGTCGAACTGTCGCACATGTACGTCGACAACGCGGCGATGCAGCTCGTGAAGGCGCCGAAGTCGTTCGACGTGATCGTGACCGGCAACATGTTCGGCGACATCCTGTCCGACGAGGCGGCCATGCTGACCGGCTCGATCGGCATGCTGCCGTCGGCATCGCTCGACAAGAACAACAAGGGCTTGTACGAGCCGTCGCATGGCTCCGCGCCGGATATCGCCGGCAAGGGCGTTGCCAATCCGCTCGCCACGATCCTGTCGGCCGCGATGATGCTGCGCTATTCGCTGAACAAGGCGGAGCAGGCCGATCGCATCGAAACCGCGGTGAAGAAGGTGCTCGAACAGGGCTATCGCACCGGCGACATTCTCACGCCGGGTTGCAAGCAGGTCGGCACCGCCGCGATGGGCGATGCCGTCGTGGCCGCGCTGTAAAACGCGTGCACCGCATGCGCTCGCAGAGCGAGGGCATGCGGTGGTCAGGTCAACGATACTGGCCTTTTAAAAACGCGAATCGGGCCTTGAAACAGGCCGATTTGCGCGTCATACGGCGAAGAGCGCCGCCAGTTTTCCGTTTTCGTGTATATTCTTGTGATGGCTCAGATCTCCCAAATCTCCTCGATTTCCAAAATGCACGGCACAACGGCCCGTGCGATCGAGTTCGCCATTACCATCAAAACCATTACCCCGAAAACGATCACGAAGCGCTGATCGTCCGTCGTGCCCGCCCATCTTCCCCGCGCGGTCACTGCGGGCAAAGACGCGGGGAAGTTTCCATTCGAAGGGTATGAAGTCATGAACGTAGGTCTCGTAGGTTGGCGCGGCATGGTCGGCAGCGTCCTGATGCAACGCATGCAGCAGGAAGGCGATTTCGACTTGATCGAACCGGTGTTTTTCAGCACCAGCAACGCAGGCGGCAACGCGCCGTCGTTCGCCAAAAACGAGACCAAGCTCAAAGATGCGACAAGCATCGAAAATCTGAAGAAGTGCGACGCGATCATTTCCTGCCAGGGCGGTGACTACACGAACGAAGTGTTCCCGAAGCTGCGCGCGGCGGGCTGGAACGGCTACTGGATCGACGCGGCATCGTCGCTGCGCATGAAGGACGACGCGGTCATCATTCTCGATCCGGTCAACCTCGACGTGATCAAGAACGCGCTCGTCAAAGGCCAGAAGAATTTCATCGGCGGTAACTGCACGGTCAGCCTGATGCTGATGGCATTAGGCGGCCTGTTCCGCGAAAACCTCGTCGACTGGATGACGGCCATGACTTATCAGGCCGCATCCGGCGCGGGCGCGCAGAACATGCGCGAATTGCTGTCGCAAATGGGCACGCTGCACGGCGCGGTGAAGAACGAACTGGCAGACCCGGCTTCGGCGATTCTCGACATCGACCGCCGCGTGCTCGAAGCGATGAACAGCGACAGCATGCCGACCGACCACTTCGGCGTACCGCTCGCGGGCTCGTTGATTCCGTGGATCGACAAGGATCTCGGCAACGGCATGTCGAAGGAAGAGTGGAAGGGCGGCGCGGAAACCAACAAGATCCTCGGCAAGCCGGCTATGGGCACGCCTGGTTCGATTCCCGTCGATGGTCTGTGCGTGCGGATCGGCGCAATGCGCTGCCATTCGCAAGCGCTCACGATCAAGCTGAACAAGGACGTGCCGCTCGACGAAGTGAACAGCATCCTCGCGTCGGGCAACGACTGGGTCAAGGTTGTGCCGAACGAACGCGAAGCGTCGATGCGCGATCTGTCCCCGGCGGTTGTCACCGGTACGCTGACGGTGCCGGTCGGCCGCGTGCGCAAGCTCGCGATGGGCGGCGAGTATCTGTCGGCCTTCACGGTCGGCGATCAGCTGCTGTGGGGCGCGGCTGAACCGCTGCGTCGTATGCTTCGCATTGTGCTCGACAAGTAAAGTAAACTACGCGCTCACGACGCGTAGACAACTCAAGAAGCGTCGCGCTTGCGCGGCGCTTTTTTCATTGTGTGCTTCGATCATCTTGTCTCTTTCCACTCGCAAAAAAGGCTGCGCGCTGACGCGCCCAGGAGTCCCGATGAACTTTCGACGCTCCGCTCTTCGGGCTATGTCCATTCGTCACGAGAAGGTGCGAATCAGCAGCCGTCCGGCGGCGATGGCCGCTTGTGCCACTTTCGCCCTTGCGCTGCTCGGCGGAGGTGCGGGCAATGCGCTTGCCGCGCCGGCTAGTGCCACGAGCGCGCCGGATGCCGCTTCCGCTGTCAGTTCCACTACCGCTGTCGTTGCTGTCGCTGCGGGCTCTCAGTACACCGTACACGCAGGGCAGTCGCTGAACGATGTCGCGATCGCTATTACGCAGTCGCATGACCGGGCGGTACTCGCGCGCGCTACGCACGCATTGTTCGACACGAATCCGGCCGCGTTCATGAATCACGATCCGAGCCGGATGCGTGTAGGAGCGGTGTTGATCGTGCCGGCGCTCGATGCGTCGGGGGCCTTGGCGGTTTCGTCGACTGGGGCCGCGGCAGGGGCGTCGGAGTCCACGGCGGCTGCGCCCGCTGCCGCGCCGACTGCCGCGCCGGCCGCAGCGGCTGCCGCGAGCACGGCGAGTGCAGTCGCGCAGGTCAACGCCGCCGCCGCGAGTGCGGCCAGCGCGGCGGCTCAAGCGACGACGCCAGCCGCATCCACGGTTTCCGGCGCGGCCAGCGCGGCGGTATCGACCGGCGCGGCGGCGGGCGGTGCGGTTTCGTCCGCGCCTGTGGCCGGTTCGGCGCCGGTGGCGACGAGTGGCACGCGGGAATGGGCCGGATCGATTCAACCGGCGGCGAGCGCGCCCGCCGGACAAGCGCCGTCGGCAGCGGCAGCGGCCGCGCAGGCGGCTTCGCAGCCGCATCCGCAGGTGTCGAGTCTGCAGCAATTGCTGGCGCTGAAAAACCGCGTGCTGATGGAGTTGCAGAAGCACGGTATCGGCGGCGCGCCCGTCGCTTCAGGCCCAACGCCGACGAGCGCTGCGCAGCCGGCACCGGCAGGTTCCGCTGCGACCGCGGCCGTGGCGCCGGAGCATGCGAATGTGACGACGTCGCCGTCGAATGAGGCCGGCATCTCTCAGCGCGATTTGAGCATCGCGGCGGCCGTGGGCGCGGCACTGATCGTTCTGCTCGCTGCTCTGCGCATGGGTCGCCGCAAGCGCGATAAAGAGGCCGCGGCACGGGCCGCCCAGGCAACTGATGCAGAAATGGCGAGACCCGCGCGTGAGGCCGATTCGCGCAATGGCAGCGCGGCGGAGGGGCAGGCGGCGGTCACGGAGGGATCGGACGCGCAAGATCAAGAGGTTGCACGGCAGGCCGCAGCAGCAGAGCATGCGGCTGCGGAACGTGCGGCAGCCGAACAGGCAGCGGCAGAAAGCGCGGCTGCGGAGCGGGTAGCAGCGGAGCGCACGGTGGCCGAGGCGGCGGCGGCCAAGCGCGCCGCAGCGGAACGTGCGGCTGCGGAACGTGCAGCAGCCGAGCAAGCCGCAGCAGAAAGCGCGGCAGCCGAACGTGCAGCAGTCGAGCAAGCCGCAGCGGAAAGTGCAGCAGCCGAGCAGACGGCAGCGGAGCGAGCCGCAGCAGAGCGAGCAGCGGCCGGAGAACACGCCGCGGCGGAACAAGCAGCAGCGGAACAAGCAGCAGCCGAACAAGCAGCAGCACGCGTCGCCGCCGAACATGCGGAAGCGGAACGCATAGCAGCAGAACGCAGCGCATCCGAGCGCGCCGCAGAAGAACAGGCGGCACAGCAAGCAGGCACGCCCGAACCTACTGCACCAACGGCGCCACTCGCCAGCATCCCGCTACCCAGCCAAAGCGAACTGTCCAGCGAACCACCGGCGGTCGCAGCCGCCCATGACGAGACGCTGCTCTCCGCCGCGACGGCCGCCAATCTCGCCGCCGCGGCAGAACTCGGCGCCGACGCGTTGCCGCTGGGACCGCTCGAACCGGTTGGCGCCGCGGCGCAGGACGAGAACGCGCATCGCCTGCAATGGGACGAGGAACCCACAGAAAGTCCGACCGCGGAGAAAACGACAGGCACGACGACAACCCCGAGCTCAAGCGCCGCGGAACCGCCCTCGACAGCGTCGCACACCGCGACGGCCGAACCGCAGTCCCCCTTGAACGTTCCACCCCCAGTGATCGATTTCACGCAACATCAGATCGAACCGCGCGCCACTACGTCGTTCGGTCAGCCGTTCAGCGACATCCCCGTGCCTACGGAACCCGCGCCGTCCGCACCGACCGAGTTCCCGCGCGAGGCCGTCGACGCGTTCGGCAGCCTCAACATGCCGCTGCCGCCGCGCATCGAAGTGCCCACCGTCGGCGAAGCGGAGCCTTCCACGTCGCTTTCGACGCAACCGGTCGCATCGCCCGACACGACCGCGCAGCAGGCCTTCGGCGTCCATGGCGCGGACGACGACGCCCCGCACATCGCCGACCAGATCGCCGCCGGCACAGCCGGCCACGGCGCCGTCGCGGGCCTCGGCGCGGCCGGCTTCGGCGCGCTGAAGCTCGACTTCGACCTCGAGTTGCCGCCGAGCCCGGCTCAGCCATTGCCGGCCTTCACACCGGCCGATCTCGGCCGCATCGCGCGCAACAAGCTGGAGTTGGCCTCCGAGTACATCGAGCTCGGCGATCTGGCGGGCGCCCGCGCGCTCATCAACGAAGTGATCGAAGCAAACGATCCAGCCACGCGCACCGAAGCCCGCGCGTTGCTTTCGACTCTCGCACCGCTGTCGTGAAGCGCATCGCATTGGGCGTGCAATACGACGGCGCCGCGTTCACTGGATGGCAGTCGCAGCCGCATGGCAACACGGTACAGGACGAGCTCGAACGGGCGCTGCGCGAATTCATGCGCACGCCCGTGCAGACGGTGGTCGCCGGCCGCACCGACCGCGGTGTGCATGGCTTGGGTCAGGTCGTGCATTTCGACACCGACCTCGATCGTCTCGAGATCTCCTGGGTGCGCGGCCCGAACGCGTTTCTGCCGAAGACGATCGCCGTGCAATGGGCCAAGCCGATGCCCGACGATTTTCACGCGCGGTTTTCGGCATTCGAGCGGACCTATTACTACGTGCTGTACGTAAGTCCGGTTCGCTCGCCGATGCTCACGACGCGCGCCGGCTGGGTGCACACGCCACTCGACGTCGACGCGATGCGCTCGGCCGCCGAGCACCTGATCGGCGGGCATGACTTTTCGGCGTTTCGTTCGTCGCAATGCCAGTCGAAGACGCCGTTCAAGCACCTGTACCAGATCGACGTCAAACGACAGGGTAACTTCGTGCATTTCCGCTTCCGCGCGAACGCGTTCCTGCATCACATGGTGCGCAACGTGATGGGCTGTCTGATCGAAATCGGCAGCGGCCGCCGCCCGGCCGCGTGGATGGCCGACGTGCTCGCGAGCCGTAGCCGCGATTGCGCGGCGCCGACCTTCATGCCCGACGGCTTGTACCTCGCGCAAGTGGGCTATCCTGAGCGATTCGGCGTGCCCGACCCGGCGACGGGCAGCGTGCCGTGGAGCAGCGTATGGACCGAACAACCGGAAACATGAAAGCAGCAGAGAACCCCGCCATTCAGACCGACGCCACCGCCTTGCAAGGCGTGCCACATCGCACGCGCATCAAGCTGTGCGGACTGTCGAAACCCGTCGACATTGCACACGCGATCGACCTCGGCGCCGACGCGATCGGCCTCGTGTTCTATCCGCCGAGCCCGCGCGCGGTGAGCGTCGCGCAAGCGGTCGAACTCGTGCACGAGGTGCCGCCGTTCGTGTCGGTCGTCGGTCTGTTCGTCAACGCTACGCCGGAATGGGTTCACGAAGTCGCGAGCAACGTCAACCTGACGCTGTTGCAGTTCCACGGCGACGAGACGCCTGAGCAGTGCGAGGCGCTCGCCGGCGTTGCGGGTTTGCCTTGGTTGCGCGCGTTGCGAGTTGCGGCGGATACTCGGTCGGCCGATTTGGTAAAATCGGCGTTCAACTATTCAGCAGCCAGTGGTCTTCTGTTCGACACCCATGTCGAAGGCTACGGCGGCGGTGGGAAGGTTTTCGATTGGTCACTTATTCCAGCAGAGCTCGCGCATCGGGCCGTTTTGAGTGGTGGGTTGAACGCGCAAAACGTCAGTGATGCGATCCATCGCGTGCGCCCGTACGCGGTCGATGTCTCGAGCGGCATCGAAGTAGCGGGCGCCCGGGGCGTGAAGGATCACGCCCGGATGGCGGCATTCGTACGCGCGGTGCGCGCTGCGGACGCTGAATGATTCAGGCTCGCGGGCGCTTTCCGATGAAAGCCGCGAGCCATCCTGAGAAGAGTGATCACCATGTACAACTTGCCTGACGAAAGAGGCCACTTCGGCCAATTTGGTGGTGTGTTCGTCGCCGAAACGCTGTTTTCCGCACTCAACGAGTTGCGTGAAGCGTACGAGAAATATCAGAAAGACCCGGAGTTCGTCGCCGAGTACGAGCGCGAATTGAAGTATTTCGTGGGTCGCCCGTCCCCGATCTATCACGCCCAGCGCTGGAGCGAATTGCTCGGCGGCGCGCAGGTTTATCTGAAGCGTGAAGACCTGAATCACACCGGCGCGCACAAGATCAACAACGTGATCGGCCAGGCGCTGCTCGCCAAGCGCATGGGCAAGCCGCGCGTGATCGCTGAGACCGGCGCCGGTCAGCACGGCGTGGCCACGGCAACAATCTGCGCGCGCTTCGGTATGGAGTGCGTGGTGTACATGGGCGCCGAGGACGTGCGCCGCCAGGCCGCGAACGTTTATCGCATGAAACTGCTCGGCGCGACGGTCGTGCCGGTCGAATCGGGGTCGCGCACGCTGAAGGACGCGCTGAACGAAGCGATGCGCGACTGGGTCACCAACGTCGAAAACACGTTCTACATCATCGGCACGGTTGCGGGTCCGCATCCGTACCCGATGATGGTGCGCGACTTCCAGCGAGTGATCGGCGACGAATGCCGCGTGCAGATGCCAGAACTCGCTGGCCGCCAGCCGGACGCCGTCATCGCATGTGTTGGCGGCGGTTCGAATGCGATGGGGATCTTTTACCCGTATATCGACGATAATTCCGTGCAGTTGATCGGCGTCGAAGCGGCCGGCGACGGCCTCGAAACGGGTCGTCACGCGGCATCGCTGATCGGCGGTAGTCCCGGCGTGTTGCACGGTAACCGCACGTATCTGCTGCAAGACGAAGACGGCCAGATCATCGAGACCCATTCGGTGTCGGCAGGCCTCGACTACCCGGGCGTCGGCCCCGAGCATGCGTGGCTAAAAGAGAGCAATCGCGCTCAATACGTAGGCATCACCGACGAAGAAGCCCTGAAGGCGTTCCACGATTGCTGCCGCATCGAGGGCATTATTCCTGCGCTGGAGTCGAGCCACGCGCTCGCTTACGCTACGAAACTCGCGCCGACCTTGTCGAAAGACAAGATTCTGCTGGTCAACCTGTCGGGCCGCGGCGACAAGGACATGCACACGGTCGCTGAGCGATCGGGTATCCAGTTCTGAGCCGCGACGATGCGCGACGAGTTCGACGAGCCGCAGCCGGCGATTGAATCCACGAATCCGGCCGCCGATGTCCCGGCGGCCGCGGCATCCGCACCGCTGCTGGCGCACGTGCCGGCCGGCATTCAGCTGTTAAACCGCGATTTTCTAACCGATGTAGCGAACATTCCCGATGAGTCGATCGACCTGATCGTCTGCGATCCGCCTTATGGGTTGGGGAAGGACTATGGCAACGACTCGGACATGCGCACGGGCGAGGAATTTCTCGTCTGGACGCGCGGCTGGCTCGAGCTCGCTGTACCGAAGCTCAAGCCAACAGGGTCGCTCTATATCTTCTGCACCTGGCAATACGCGCCGGAAATCTTCAGTTTCCTGAAGACGAAACTCACGATGGTCAACGAAATCATCTGGGACCGGCGCGTGCCGAGTATGGGCGGCACCACGCGCCGCTTCACGTCAGTGCATGACAACATCGGTTTTTTCGCGGTGTCGAAGGACTACTTCTTCGATCTCGATCCCGTCCGCATCCCGTATGATGCAGTCACGAAGAAGGCGCGTTCGCGAAAGTTGTTCGAAGGAAGCAAGTGGTTGGAGCTTGGCTATAATCCGAAGGATGTCTGGTCGGTATCGCGTCTGCATCGGCAGCATGCCGAGCGCGTTGCGCATCCAACCCAGAAACCTCTGGAAATCGTCGAGCGGATGGTACTGTCCAGCTGCCCGAAGGGCGGCCGCGTGCTCGACCCATTCATGGGCAGCGGCACCACCGCAGTCGCTTGCGTCCGTCATCAGCGCGAATTCGTCGGCTATGAGATCAACGAGAGCTATTGTGCGATAGCGCGCGAGCGCGTCAGCGCCGCCGCTACGCCTGCTGCGCCCCGTCGGACCCGAGCCAGACCAAAAGTGCAGCCGTCGACCGAAGTGCAGTGAAAAGCGCGAGATGCGCCGCTAAGTTCGCCGAAAAGCGCGCGGCAATGGGCGCGCAATAGCCCTAATTCGAGAGTACTTCCATGTCCCGTATCAAGAACACGTTTGCCGCGCTGTCCGCCCAAGGTAAGAAAGGCCTGATCCCGTTCATGACCGCTGGCGACCCGGACCCGGCTCGCACGGTCGAGTTCATGCGCGCCCTCGCCGCCGGCGGCGCCGATGTGATCGAACTAGGCGTGCCGTTTTCCGACCCAATGGCAGACGGTCCTGTCATTCAGCAGTCGTCTGAACGCGCGCTCGCGAAGGGCGTGTCGTTACGCCATGTGCTGGCCGACGTCAAACGCTTCCGCGAAGCCGACGACAAAACCCCGGTCGTGCTGATGGGCTATGCGAATCCGATCGAGCGAATGGGCGCCGAGGCCTTCGCGAAAGCCGCGAAGGAAGCCGGTGTCGATGGCGTGCTGGTGGTCGACTATCCGCCTGAAGAGTGCGCAAACTTCGCGGAACAGATGCGATCTGCCGGGATCGATCCGATCTTTTTGCTCGCGCCGACTTCAACCGACGAACGTATTGCCGAAGTCGGCCGCATCGCCAGCGGCTACGTCTACTATGTGTCGCTGAAAGGGGTCACCGGCGCAGCAAATCTGGACGTTTCCAGCATCGCGAGTAAAATCCCGGCCATCAAGTCGCGCGTCCCCCTGCCGGTGGGCGTCGGTTTCGGCATTCGCGACGCGCAAACGGCGCGTGCGGTGGGCGAGGTGGCCGATGCCGTCGTGATCGGCAGCCGTATCGTTCAATTGCTCGAACAGGCAGCGCCCGACGCCGCTGCCGAGACGCTCACGCGTTTCGTTGCCGAGGTGCGCGAGGCGCTCGACAGCGTCGCGACTGCCCGATAACAGTTATTTTTTGTCGCGGTAACGTGAGCGGCGGGCTCGTCTCGCCGTTCGCGCGACTGCTGACCCAGAAGGATTCCCTATGAGCTGGCTCGATAAGCTGCTGCCGCCGAAAATCAAACAAACCGACCCGAAAAACCGCAAGGGAATTCCGGAAGGCCTGTGGATCAAGTGCCCGTCGTGCGAAGCCGTGCTGTATCGCAACGACGTCGAGGCCAATCTGCATGTTTGCCCCAAGTGCGACCATCACATGCGCATCGGCGCACGTGAGCGGCTCGACAGCCTGCTCGATCCGGAAGGCCGCTACGAAATCGGCCAGGAAATCGTTCCGGTCGACGCGCTGAAGTTCAAAGATAGCCGCAAGTACCCTGAGCGCATTAAAGAGGCGATGGACGAAACCGACGAGACCGACGCAATGGTCGTGATGGGCGGCGCGATTCACACGCTGCCGGTCGTCGTGGCGAACTTCGAGTTCTCGTTTATGGGCGGCTCGATGGGTTCGGTGGTCGGCGAGCGTTTCGCGCGCGGCGCGCAGAACGCGCTCGAACAGAAGGTGCCGTTCATCTGCTTCACCGCTTCGGGCGGCGCGCGGATGCAGGAAAGCTTGCTGTCGTTGATGCAGATGGCAAAGACCACTGCGATGCTCACGAAGCTGGCGGAAGCTAGGCTGCCATTCATCTCGGTGCTGACCGACCCGACGATGGGCGGCGTGTCCGCGAGTTTCGCATTCCTCGGCGACGTCGTGATCGCCGAACCGAAGGCGCTGATCGGCTTTGCTGGTCCGCGCGTGATCGAACAGACCGTGCGCGAGAAACTGCCGGAAGGCTTCCAACGCGCCGAGTTTCTGCTGCAAAAGGGCGCGATCGACATGATCGTCGATCGTCGCAAGCTGCGCGAAGAGATCGCGCAATTGCTGGCGCTGTTGAGCCATCAGCCGGCGGACGCGGTCGCGTAAAGGCCGGGCAGCACCGCATTTGCCGCTCTTTCGCCGCGCTGTCGAAGACGCGGCGGAGCCAGAGAAGCAATCAAAAAAATAGCGCGCCGCGTGAGCAATCAAGCGGCGCGCTGTCATTTCCAGGATAATTACCGTCGCCTGCGATGCGGCAGCGGTCGAAGCCGAAGCTGGCGCGGCTCAAGGCGCGGGTTTGTGCGCATAAACCGCGCAACGGCCTACGCCCATGACCGGCGACCCGCGACCCTCTACCGCGACCGCCTGACCAGCACCCTTCGCGGCACTGCAGAACCGAACTACCGCGACTCACTCAAGATTCACCCGATGACGACATTCCCCACTCTCGACGCGTGGCTCACGCACCTTGAATCCGCGCATCCGGTCGGCATCGACATGGGTTTGGGCCGCATCTCCCAGGTGCGTGATGCGATGCAGCTATCGTTTGCGTGCCCGATCATCACGGTCGGCGGCACGAACGGCAAAGGCTCGACCTGCGCGATTCTCGAAGCGATCCTGCTGCGCGCGGGCTATACGGTCGGCTGCCACACGTCGCCGCATCTGTTGTCGTTCAACGAGCGCGCGCGCATCAACGGGGCAATGGCAAGCGACGCAGATCTGCTGCCGCACTTCGAAGCCGTCGAGGCCGCGCGCCAGAGTCTCACCAAACCGGTCACGCTGACCTACTTCGAATTCACGACGCTAGCGATCATGAGCCTGTTCGCGTCGCGCGGCCTCGACGCGGTGATTTTCGAAGTTGGCCTCGGTGGCCGTCTCGACGCGGTCAATATCCTAGACACCGACTGCGCGATCATCACGAGCATCGATATTGACCACACCGATTATCTCGGCGACACGCGCGAAAAAATCGCGTTCGAAAAAGCCGGTATCTTCCGTCCCGGCAAGCCCGCGATTTGCGCGGACCCGGTGCCGCCGCAATCGTTGATCGATCACGCGGAAAAGATCGGGGCGCAATTGTGGTTGTTCGGCCGCGATTTCCGTTACGAAGGCCAGGCCGGCAGCGAGCGACAGCAGTGGAGCTATGTCGGCCCGACGCTGCGGCGCTCGGCGCTCGCGTATCCATCGCTGCGCGGCGCGAATCAGCTGATCAATACGTCGGCGGCGCTGGCCGGGCTCGAAGCTTTGCGCGACCGTCTGCCGGTGTCCGCGCAGGACATCCGGCTCGGCATCGCCAACGTGGATCTTCCGGGCCGTTTCCAGGTGCTGCCGGGCAAGCCGGCCATCGTGCTCGACGTCGGCCACAATCCGCATGCCGCCGCGGTGCTCGGGCAAAACCTCGGCAACATGGGCTTTTTCCCATACACGTACGCGGTGTTCGGCGCGATGCGCGACAAGGACATCGCCGGCGTGCTAAGTCATCTGAAAGGCGAGATCGATCACTGGTGCGTGACCGATCTGCCGACCCCGCGCGCCGCGTCCGCGCAAGAGCTGGAAACCGTGTTGCGCGAGCTGGGCGTGGAAGACGGCGCCGACAGCAGCGTCATGCGTTATGCGACGCCGGCGCAGGCTTTCCAGGACGCGCTAAAACGTGCGTCAGAGAATGATAGAATCGTGGTTTTCGGCAGTTTCTATACGGTAGCGGGTGTGATGGCCTACCGGAAATCGCAGCAACACTGAGCGGGCACCAGGCTCGAACCAAGCGATTCATGGGAATTTTCTCGTTCGGCAAGAAAGACGACGCGCCCAGCCGGCGCGGCGCAAACACCAGTTCCAATCGGGCCACCCGGGGTGAACGCGTCGAGCGGCGCACCCGCCGCACCGAGCGCACCGTCGATGCAGATGCAATGCTGCTCGACCCCACGCTGCCGGAAAAGCAGCGCGCGCGCCGCCGGCTCGTCGGCGCAATCGCACTGGTTGTCGCGGCGGTGATCATCCTGCCGATGGTGTTGGACTCGCACCCCAAGCCCGTCACCGACGACATCTCGATCGACATTCCGAACCGGCCCGCGCCGAAGCTCTCCAGATCCACCGCCAACGAAGACGTGCAGGCCGGCGTCGCGCTGGACAATACGCCGGCCGCCGACACGGGCGTGGCTGCGTCCGGCCTCGCGCCGACGACGAGCGCGGCGACCACGGCGGCAGCCTCGGCCTCCGCCGCCAAATCGACGCAATCAACGCAATCGACCGCAGCGAAACAAGGCGCGACCCCCTCCGCCGCAACTGGCGCTGTTACCGCCGCGACGCAGAAGCCTGCCGCGAAGCCGCAAACGCAATCGCTCGCAGCCAACACCGCGCCTGCTGTCCCCGCCAAACAGACGAAGGCACCCGCCACCACACCGTCGGCGTCGACCGACGACGAAGCGAACACGGCCACCGCCAGCGCCGACGCGAACTCCGGCACGCCGGCCTCGCCGCCGGGCAACCGTTTCGCGGTGCAGCTCGGCGCCTTCTCGAACGAAGCGAACGCGCGCAATTGGGCCGCGAAGTTGAAAGCGGCAGGCGTGCCCACATATACGGAACATAGGAAGCAAGCCGACGGCTCGACGCTGACATTGCTGCGTGCAGGTCCGTTCGCCGACCGCGCCGCGGCCACCGCCGCTGTCGCGAAGGTCCGCGAGGCGGGCCTCGTGTCGGGCTCGAACGGCGGCAGAGCACAGTAAGCGAGCGATGTTCACTGCCTTCGACTACGCTGTAATGGCGGTGATCGGTTTGTCGGCGCTGCGAGGCGCCTGGCGCGGTTTGCTGTCGGAAGTGTTTGGTTTGATCGGCTGGGTCGCGGCGTTTTTCATCGCTTGCGAGTTCGTGGGCTACGTGGTCCCGTATATCCCGTCTACCTGGCCGGGCGGTGCGTTGACGCAGTGGCTGCTGGCTTTTTCGCTCGTGGTGATCGGCGTAGTGCTGGTCACGAGCGTGGTGAGCGCGCTGCTCAGCCGCCTCGTGCAGGTCACGGGACTGGGTGGTGCGGACCGCTCGCTCGGTTTGATGTTCGGCCTCGTGCGTGGGGTCGTTCTGGTGCTGATTCTGGTCGCCCTCGCAGGCTTGACCGAACTGCCCAAAGAGGAATTCTGGCGCAACGCGCTGCTTCGTCCGTATGCGGTTGCGGGCGTACGCGCAATGAAACCGCTGCTCCCCGAGGCGCTTGCCGCTTACGTCCATGTGGACGATTCGGGCGCCCCGAGCAATGCGCAACAGGACTCCGGCGCATACCGGCTGCCTTGACGTCGTAGCGCGTGCCGTCGCATGAAAGCGCGGGCGCGGTCGCAGGCACCGGTCGCCATCACGAATTTCGTACCTTTGAAGGACATGCCATGTGCGGCATCGTAGGCGTAGTTTCCCATTCCCCGGTCAACCAGCTGATCTATGACAGCCTGCTGCTTCTGCAGCATCGCGGTCAGGACGCCGCCGGCATCGCGACGGCGAACGGCAGCAATTTCCACATGCACAAGGCCAACGGCATGGTGCGCGACGTGTTCCGCACGCGCAACATGCGCAGCCTGCCGGGCACGACGGGCATCGGCCAGGTCCGTTACCCGACCGCCGGTTCGGCGTCGAGCGAAGAAGAAGCGCAGCCGTTCTACGTGAACGCGCCGTTCGGCATCATCCTCGCGCATAACGGCAACCTCACCAACTGGCAGCAGCTGAAAGATGAGATGTTCCGCATCGATCGCCGCCACGTGAACACCAATTCCGATACCGAAGTGCTGCTCAACGTGCTCGCGCACGAGCTGCAACTGTCGAGCTCGGGTCTGCAGCTCGATCCGGCCGCGCTGTTCAAGGCGGTGTCGGGCGTGCATCGGCGGGTGCGCGGCTCGTATGCGATCGTCGCGTTGATCGCTGGCTATGGCCTGCTTGGTCTCCGCGACCCGTTCGGCATCCGTCCGCTGTGCCTCGGCAAACGGGAAACGGCTGACGGCGTCGAGTGGATGCTGGCGTCGGAATCGGTGGCGATTGAAGGTGTCGGTTTCGAATTCGTGCGCGACGTGCAGCCGGGCGAGGCGATTTTCATCGACGCCGAGGGCCAGCTGCATTCGCAGCAATGCGCGACGACCACGAGCCTGAACCCCTGCATCTTCGAACTCGTGTATCTGGCGCGTCCGGATTCGGTGCTCGACGGCGTGCCGGTCTACAACGTGCGTCTGCGCATGGGCGACTACCTCGCCGAGAAGATCAGGCGCGAGCTGCCCGACGTCGCAATCGACGTGGTGATGCCGATTCCCGATTCGTCGCGCCCGGCCGCGATGCAGGTCGCGAAGAAGCTCGGCGTCGAGTATCGCGAGGGCTTCTTCAAGAACCGCTATGTAGGCCGTACCTTCATCATGCCGGGGCAGGCGGTGCGCAAGAAGTCGGTGCGCCAGAAGCTGAACGCGATGAACATCGAGTTCAAGGGCAAGAACGTGCTGATCGTCGACGACTCGATCGTGCGCGGCACGACGTCGCATGAAATCGTGCAGATGGCGCGCGATGCGGGCGCGAACAAGGTGATTTTCGCGTCGGCGGCGCCGCCGGTGAAATTCCCGAACGTCTACGGCATCGATATGCCGACGCGCGGCGAACTGGTCGCGCACGGCCGCTCGGACGAGGAAGTTGCGCGCATGATCGGCGCGGACCACCTCGTGTATCAGGACGTCGATGCGCTGAAGCAGGCGGTGCGCGATATCAATCCGGCGCTGAAGGAGTTCGAGGCTTCGTGCTTCGACGGCAATTACGTGACCGGCGACATCACGACCGAATACCTCGACCGCATCGAAAGCGCGCGTCTCGCGCCGTCGTCGCAATCGGATCGCGATGCCGCGAGCGAAGCGATCGACGGTGGTGGCCCGGCGCGTTCGCAGCTGCATCTGCAACTGTCGGTGGGTTGAGCGTACACACCGCGCCCCGAGCAACATGTTGGCTTGCGTCGATTTGATCTCAGCTTGCGGGCGCGGGGCAACCCGAAACAGCTAAAGCGAAGGGCGGAACGCCACGGTCGTCCGCCCTGGCTCCAGCCTCCCCGCACATGAAGCTCGCTTATGCCGACG
Source organism: Paraburkholderia sp. MM5384-R2 (assembly GCF_014201025.1). Taxonomy (NCBI): domain Bacteria; kingdom Pseudomonadati; phylum Pseudomonadota; class Betaproteobacteria; order Burkholderiales; family Burkholderiaceae; genus Paraburkholderia; species Paraburkholderia sp. MM5384-R2. The sequence goes on along the minus strand of NZ_JACHDI010000012.1, from coordinate 29,185 downwards.
CAAAAGCGGGCTTTTTCCTTTTTGTTGCTGCCTCATTTAGTCACGGAAGCAGCCACGGAAACCTGGAGACCAGAACCAACATGGACGACTTCCACGACTTTGACTTCGACACGCTGGCCGTTCGCTCGGGCACCGTGCGCAGCGATTTCAACGAGCACTCGGAAGCGATTTTCCTGACCTCGAGCTTCGTGTTCGCGAGCGCCGCGGACGCCGCCGAACGCTTCAGGAACTCCGAGGACTATTTCACGTACTCGCGCTTCTCGAACCCGACCGTGTCGATGTTCCAGAACCGTCTGGCCGCGCTCGAAGGCGGCGAGGCCTGCATCGCGACGGCTTCAGGGATGGCCGCGATCATGTCGGTCGTGATGTCGACGTTGCAGGCGGGCGATCACCTCGTCAGCTCGCGGGCGCTGTTCGGCTCGACGCTCGGCATGTTCTCGCAGATCTTCAGCAAGTTCGGCATTACGACTACGTTCGTCGATCCGACTGATTTGAACGCGTGGAACGAAGCGGTGCGTCCCGAAACGAAGATGCTCTTCCTCGAAACGCCTTCCAACCCGCTGACGGAAGTGTCGGATATCGAAGCGATCGGCAAGATCGCGAAGGCCGCGAATGCGCTGTTCGTCGTCGATAACTGCTTCTGCAGCCCGGCGTTGCAGCAGCCGCTGAAGCTCGGCGCGGACGTCGTCATGCATTCTGCGACCAAGTTCCTCGACGGCCAGGGCCGTGTGCTCGGCGGCGCGCTGGTCGGTTCGAAGAAAATCATCATGGAAAAGGTGTTTCCGTTCGTACGCAGCGCCGGGCCGACGCTGTCCGCGTTCAACGCGTGGGTACTGTTGAAAGGCATGGAAACGTTGTCACTACGCGTCGAGAAGCAGTCGGCGAATGCGCTCGAAATCGCGCGCTGGCTCGACTCGCATCCGGCCGTCAATCGCGTGTTCTATCCGGGGCTCGAATCGCATCCTCAGCACGCGCTCGCGATGCGTCAGCAGAAGTTGGGCGGCGCGATCGTATCGTTCGAATTGAAGGGCGACACGCCCGAGCAGATGCGTACGAACGCATGGCGCGTGATCGACGGCACGAAAGTCTGCTCGATCACGGGCAACCTGGGCGACACGCGTACGACGATCACGCATCCGGCGACGACCACGCACGGCCGCATTACGCCCGAAGCGCGCGCGGCGGCGGGCATCAGCGAAGGTCTGATCCGGCTTGCGGTGGGGCTTGAAAACGCGGGCGATATCCGTGCGGATCTGCAATGTGGGCTCGAAAGCTGACAGGCAGGGCAAAACCTGTGCGCGGCCTACAGGCTTCAAATGGCCTCAAAGGCCTCAAAGCCCTCCGCGCCACCTCCGCCGCGCTCAGTGCCGCAACGCGCGCCACTGCCCGGGCGCCAGCCCGAAACGCCGCGTGAACGCGTGCGTGTAAGCGCTCTGATCGCCGAAGCCGATCTCGAGCGCGATATCGGTCAACGAAAGACGCGCGTCCGCAAGCAGCGTGATCGACGTGTCGAGCCGCAGCCGCTGCAAATAGCGATGCGGCGTCTCGCCGAACGCATCGATAAACAGTTGATGAAAACGCCGCATGCCGAAGCCGCAGTGCGCGGCGAGGTCCGCGATCTTCAGCGGCTCGGACAGGTGCGCGCGCAGCCAGCGGTCGATGCGCGCGAAATCGAGACGAACGCCTTCGCTCTGCACACCGGCAAGTGCCCCGGAATCGGCCACAAGCGCGGCGCCCAGGCGTGCCGCAGCATCCCAATGAAAGCGACGGTGACCGAAGGCATTACCTTGCGCTTCGCCCACGCCGCCCGCAGCATGCGCGGCAATCGCGTGCACGAGCTGTGCGAGCGACGGATCGACGGCCACGGCGCGCGCGCGCTCGAACAACCGCTCGGGCACCGCCAGCGACGCCGCAGGCAAATCGAGCACGAGCTGCCGGTTCGTGCCGACACCCGCATAATCGTGCCGCGCGCCGGCCGGGATCAGCCATGCGGAGCCGGCGTCGATCTGCTCGGCGACGCCGTCAACCGCCATCACCATTGCGCCGTCGAGCCCCAGCACGACCTGGTGGAAGTCGTGCACGTCCGACGCTTCGATCGCGCCATAGCAGCGCAGCGAAACGTTGGGGGCGGTGACGGCGGCGTGGCTCACGACAATACTCAGACGTGACTCAGACTTCGAGCAGTTCGACTTCGAACACGAGCGTCGCGTTCGGCGGAATCACCCCGCCCGCGCCGCGCACGCCGTAGCCGAGTTGCGGCGGAATGGTCAGCTTGCGCTTGCCGCCGACCTTCATGCCTTGCACGCCTTCGTCCCAGCCCTTGATGACCATGCCGCCGTCCAGCACGAACGCGAACGGGTCATTGCGGTCCTTGCTCGAATCGAACTTCTGGCCGTCGGTCAGCCAGCCCGTGTAATGCACGGTCACGGTCTTGCCGGCCACGGCTTCGGCGCCGGTGCCTTCCACGAGATCTTCGTACTTCAGGCCGGATTCGGTCGTCACAGTCGACATGCGTTGCTCCTCAGATCAAAACGTAAAACCGACATTGTAGGCGCGTTGACGTCGATCGCGGAGTCTGGTCCGGTTCCGCGCATGGCATGCGGATTGCGCCCCGCGTCGCGATTCGGCCTCGACTGGCCGGTCCGAACGGGATGCCTATAATGGGGCTTCCCCCATCATCCGGCATTGCCTGAGAGGACTCGATCGTGACTACGTCACCCAACGGGACTGCTGGCGCCCAGCCGGCGTCGGCCGGCTTCGTCATCACCGAACGCAGCGCGCTGCTGCGCGCGGAAACCGCGTTGTTCATGCGCGATCACGTGCTGTCGCTGGTGTCGCACGACCTGCGCGGTCCGTTGAATGCGATTCATAGCTGGGCGTACGTGCTCGAGCGCAAGCTCGACGCGAACGATCCCAATTCACAGCGCGCGATCACCGGCATTCGCAGCGGCGTCGATCAGCAGGTGAAGCTGCTCGAGACGATCGTCGATGCGACGCGCGCCGAAACGAAATCGCTCGCGCTCACGTATGAACCCTTTCCGCTGCATCCGCTGCTCGACGAAACCGTCGAGGAAGTCCGCGCCGGCCTCGCCCGCGCGCGCGGCGTCGAAGTGCGGCTCGACTCGCAGATCGCCACCGAGCAACTGAACGGCGACCGCGCCCGGCTCGCCGCCGCGTTGTGGCTGATGCTGACGTTCGCCGTCGAAGCGAGCGCGCGGCGCACCGAGGTCGCACTGGCCGCGCGCGCGGACAACGGCACATGGCATGCGAGCGTCACGTACGAGCCGAACGAGGCCGCGTTGAACGACGCCGCGCTGCCGCATGTGCTCGAAGCGTTCGCGCGCAAGCAGGCGGGCGAACCGCGCGAGGCGAAGCGCATCGCGTGGGTGTTCGCGTTGTGCAAACGCGTCGCGGAGGCGCACGGCGGAAGCTTCGAGCAAAGCGATACCACGGAAGCGGACGGCGTCACCGCGACCCCCGCCACGCTCGTGCTGCGCGTGCCGTTCAGCGCGGCGGCGCCGAAATGAGCGTCGCGCGCGAATGCGTTGGCGCACAATCAAGATTTCATCGAGGTTTCAGCCCCTATACTGACAACTTTTGTTGCCGGAGCCCGTCGCTTTGATCCAGGTTGTCGCTCTTATCGGTGCAATGTTTCTGGTTGCACTCAACGGCTTTTTCGTCGCCGCCGAATTCGGTCTGGTCAAACTGCGGCAGACCCGCGTGCAAAGCCTTGCCACCCAGCATGGCATGCGCGGACGTCTGCTCGCGAAGGTGCACGGACAGCTCGACGCGTATCTGTCGGCGTGTCAGCTCGGCATCACGCTCGCGTCGCTCGGCCTCGGCTGGATCGGCGAACCAGCGTTCGCGCAACTGCTGATGCCGCTTTTCACCGTGATCGGCGTCGAGTCCGAGAAGCTGATGCATGGCATTTCACTGTTCTTCGCGTTTTCGTGTATTTCGTTCCTGCATATCGTGGTCGGCGAACTCGCGCCGAAGTCGCTCGCGATTCGCGAGGCGGAGAAAATTTCGCTGTGGGCCGCGACGCCGCTGTACGGTTTCTACTGGGCCATGTACCCGGCCATCTGGCTGCTCAACACGAGCGCGAACGCGGTGCTGAAGGCCGCGGGGCTCGATACCGACCAGGGTCACGACTCGCGTTACTCGACCGAGGAACTCAAGCTGATCCTGCGCGGCCGCCGCGCGAACGTCGCGAGCGAACTCGGTGCGTCGAGCGGCGCGTACAGCCAGGACGAATGGAACACGATCGCGCACTCGCTCGACTTCTCGCGAATGACCGTATCGGACCTGATGCGGCCGTCGCATGAAATGGTGTGCCTGCGGCGCGATCTGCCGCTGCGCGACAACATGCAGGTGGTCGCGCGGCACCGCTTCAGCCGCTATCCGCTGTTCGAGGATGCATCGGGCGAACGCGTGGCCGGCATGATCCATCTGAAGGACCTGCTGCTCGCGCGCCAGGCAGGCAGCACGCTCGACGACCTGTCGCGCTACGTCCGCCCCGTGCAGTACGTGAAGCCGGACATGCCGGCGCTCGAACTGTTCCGGCGCTTTCGCAAGGGCGCGCCGCACTTCGCGCTGGTCGGCCACAAGAACGCGAAACCGATCGGCTTCCTGACGCTCGACAACCTGCTCGGCGCGCTGGTCGGGCAGATCCACGATGAATTCCGCCAGGGCGACGCCGACTGGACCCGCATGGACGACGGGACGCTGATGGGCAAGGGCAGCTTGCCGGTGGTGTCGCTCGAACGTGCACTGGGTATCGACATCGATGAAGGCAAGGCCGAATCGGTCGGCGGGCTCGTGATCCAGGCGCTCAACGATCTGCCGGCCGAAGGGCAGCGCGTCGAGTTCGAAGACTTCGACGTCGTGGTCAAGAAGATGAAGGGACCGCGCATCGTGCTCGTGCGCGTGTATCCGAAGCTGTTCGACGACGAGGGCGGTTGAGGGCCGAGCCAACCCGAAGCCTCAACCCTTTTTAGCCGCCTCAGCTTCGAGGCACCCCATCCTCCACCAACACCGCGACCGGCATCGCGGCGAGCGCGTCGCGCAGATACAGCAGCCCGTGATCGTCGACTTTCGGCGCGGCGGGGCTCAGCCAATCGAACAGCGCACGCGCCGATAGATCGGGCGGCATTTCGATGGCCGTATCTGCCCATTGCGCCGGCTCGACGAGCGGCAGACCCGCATCATCGCCAAGCAGTCGCGCGGCCAACCGGCTGGCAATCACCACGGCCCACGCATTGCCATGCCGCCGCGCGAACGCGATCACACTCGACGCATGCGCGCCGCGCACCGTGAGCGGCAGATACGCGCCCTGACTCAGTAGCTCCGGCAGATGCGCGCGCAACGCCAGCACGCGCTGGATCACCGCGAGCTTTACGCGCCCGTCGCGCCAGTCCGCCAGAAATTCCGACGGCGGCGTTTGCGTCTGCGGCAGCCACGCCTCGCGTTTCGCGAAATCGACGGGCCGCCGATTGTCCGGATCGACGAGGCTGAAGTCCCACAGCTCGGTGCCTTGATAAAGATCAGGGATCCCAGGCGACGCGACGCGCAACACCGTCTGCTGCAGGCTGTTGAGCGCGCCCGCGCGACCGATGCGCTCGACGAACGCCGACAGCTCCTTCAGAAAGGCGTCGCGCCGCTGCGGCGCGAGGATGCCGAACAGGAATTCGCGGCAGCCGGCTTCGTAGGCTTCGTCGGGCGCAAGCCAACTGGTTTGCAGCTTTGCCTCGCGCAGCGCCTTCAACTGCCATTGCGCGACGCGCTCGGCCAGCTCCTTGACGCCGGCTTCGTCGTCGGCGCGCAGCGGCGGCGGCCAGCAGCCCACCAGCGTTTGATACAGCATCGCCTCGGCGGCGGGGCCGGGAGCCCATGCGTCGCTCTTGTCCTGGCTCACGCTGTTGATCGGCGTGCCGTCGAGCGCTCGACGCTGCGGCGCGTTCAACGTCGACCATGCACGCAACGTCGCGCCCCATTCGTCGGCGATCTCGCTGAGCACCGCGAGCCGCGCGCGCACATCTTCACCGCGCTTGTGATCGTGCGTGGCGGTCGCAAGCATCGCATGAGGAAAACGTTGCGCGCGCTCGCGATTGCCCGCATGAAACTGTTCCACCGACAGCGCGAACTCGCCCGGGTCCGAGCCGACTTCGTTGCGCGACAGCAGACGGCCGTAGCGATAGCACGCGGTGTCCTCGATCGCCTTGGCGGCGAGCGGCGCGGTCAGCTGCGAAAACAGCGTTTGCGCGCTGCGCCGGGACGAGCCCGCATGCGGCGGCGCTCCGCCGCCTTGCGCCTGCTGCTGCGACTGCGCGCCGGGCCGCGCGGGCGGGGCCTCTTCGGCGCTGCCGCCGAGCCACGCATTCACGCGCTCGAGCGCCGCATGGTCCGAGCGCGGCAGCGAAGCGCGCGCGCCCGCGAGCGCCTCCTCGAAATAGACGTTGTCGGCGGCGCTGCGCAGTCCGCCCAGCGGATACATGCGGTACACGGGGAAATGCACGACCAGTTCGGTCAGCACGCGGCGCAGCGCCGGGTACGTGAAGTCGCGCGTGCTGAGCGAATCGCGTGCGATCCGATGCAGCGCGCGCGCCGCGCGGTCCAGTTCCGCCGAGAAGTTTTCCGCGAGAATCTTGCGCCGCGCCGCGTGCGCTTCATCGGCGAAGCGCGCGCTGCGGCCGGTGAGCTCGGCCCACGTACCGGCGAGCGGGTCCGCGCCGGCCGGATCGTGCAGCAGCGCGCCGACGTCGTTCATGAAGTCGTAGCCCGTCGTGCCGTCGACGGGCCAGTCGTCGCGCAACGGCTCGCCACGGCCGAGAATCTTCTCCACCACCACATACGGCGCGGTGTCGCGCAACTCGCTGAGCCGTTGGCGCAAACGCTGGCAGTATTCGCGCGGCTCGGCGAGCCCGTCGATGTGATCGATCCGCAAGCCGTCGACGAGCCCTTCGCGATAGAGGCGAAAGATCAGCGCGTGCACCGCCTCGAACACCTCGGGCCGCTCGACGCGCACGCCGGCGAGCGTCGAGATGTCGAAGAAGCGCCGCCAGTTCACTTCGTCGGAGGCGGTGCGCCACCACGCGAGCCGGAAATGCTGCCGCTCGATCAGCCGATGCAGCCGGTCGCGCGTGACCGGATCTTCAGGCGCGTAAGTCTCCAGCACGAACTCGATCGCCGACTCGCCTTCGCGCGCGACGAACTCGCGCAGCGCGTCACGCGCCTCGGCGGCGCGTGGTTGGTCGGCGGGCTGCGTGGTGAGCCCCTGAAAGCGATTCGCGAGCGCGCTCAGATCGGCGCGGTCGGCGCCTTGCATGATCGCCGCGTAATCGACCGGGCAGATCGGGAACACGTGCGGACCGTAGCCGATATGAAAGCGTCCGCTGTCGGCCGCGAAATGCAGCCCGATGCGGCCCGCCGCCAGTTCTTCGCCGTACGACGCGCCGAGCGTCGGTAGCAGCACCTTGCCGCGCAGCGCGGGATCGGGCGAATGCCAGTCGACGTCGAAATGACGCGCATACGCGCTGTGGCGGCCCCATTCGAGGATGTCGAGCCACCACGCGTTGCTCGACCCGCCGACGCCCATATGATTCGGCACCATGTCGACGATGAGCCCCATGTCGTGCGCGCGCAGCTTGTCGGCGAGGTGCTTCAGGCCCGACTCGCCGCCGTATTCGGCACTGACCTGGGTGTAGTCGACGGTGTCGTAGCCATGCATCGAGCCGGGCTCGGCCGTCGTGATCGGCGACGCGTACAGGTGGCTGATGCCGAGCGCGGCGAAGTAGTCGATGTGCCGCGCGGCGTCGTCGAACGTGAAGCCTCGATGGAACTGGAGGCGCAGTGTGGAGCGTGGAACGGTCATGGCGTGTCAGGCTCCGCGGAAGTGTTGGATGAACGCGCGGCGGCGCGGCGCGCGCCGTCGACGGCCAGCAGGCGGTCGGTGAACACGGGGTCGTCGAACATCGCGTCGACGGGCAGCGTCATGCGGCGGCGCCAGTTCGGATGTTCGTCGATCGAGCCCGGCAGGTTCGGCTGCTCGTCGAGCGCGAGCAGGTCTTCGAGCGGAAACGCGACGAGCGGCCCGGGTGTCGCGGCGACGAATGCGAGCGCTTCGTCGACCGGCGCGTTGTCGGCGTCCGGCGGCGCGACATCGGGCGCGGCCACGCCCGCTTGCTGGAACGCGCGCCACAAGTCGGCGCGCTGCTGCGCGCGCTCTTCGAGCGCCGCTTCCTCGGGATCGCGCCCGTCGGCGCGCGCCATCGTCTGGCCAATGCGGTTGCGCCACATGATGTCGCTGCCGCGCCACCAGCCGGCGACGGTCGGCAGATCGTGCGTGGTCGTCGTGCCGACCGCGTAGCGGTCCCAATCGGCCGGCGCCTTGAAGCCGTCGCCGTCGGGGGCGCCTTCGAACCACAGCACGCGAATCCCCTCGATGCCGTGCTCGTCGAGCCGCTCCCGAAACCCGGACGGCACGGTGCCGAGGTCCTCGCCGATCACGATCGAGCGATGCCGCCACGATTCGAGCGCGATCAGCCGCAGCAGGTCTTCGAACGGATAGCGCAGATATGCGCCATTGCGCGCGCTTTCGCCTTCGGGCACGAGCCACAGACGCCGCAAGCCGAGGATGTGATCGATGCGGATGCCGCCGGCATGCGCGAACGCCGCGCGCAGCATGTCGATGAACGCGGCGAAGCCTTGTGTGCGCATCGCGCGCGGCGAAAAGGTCGTGAGTCCCCACGACTGGCCGGCCTGGTTGAAGAGATCGGGCGGCGCGCCGACCGACACGCCCTGCAGCATGTCGTCGGGATAGGACCATGCATGACTGCCGGCGCTGTCGCAGCCCACCGCGAGATCGGCGATCAGGCCGACCGCCATGCCGGCTTCGCGCGCGGTGTGCTGAGCGTGCAACAGCCCGCGCGATGCCAGCCACTGCAGGAACAGATGAAAGTCGACCTCGTCTCGATGCGCGGCGGCGAACGCCTCGACTTCGGGGCTGCGTGGGTCGCGCAACGCCTCGGGCCAGTTGCGCCAATGGCCGTCGCCGCCTTGCGCGAGCTGCGCGGCCTGCAGCGCTTCGAAGCGCGCATGATCTTCGAGCGCGCGCCCCGCGCGTTCGCAGAAGCCGTGAAATTCGAGCGCGCGCGGCGAGTGCTGCGGGCGCTCGTTGGCGCTGAACTGCTCGTACAGCGCGCGCAAAACCGTGAGCTTCAGCGGGGTCGCGTGCGGCCAATCGATCAGCGGCAGCTCTTCGTATTTGAACCACGCGTTGCCGGCCTGCGCCGATGCGCACGCGGACGCATCCGCGCCGAACACCGCGGCCGGATCGATATGCGTGACGTTGAGCCATAAACGCGACGACGGCGCGTACGGGCTGAAGCGCTCGGGCTGCGCGCTGAACATCGCGTGGGTCGGACTGACGGCGAGCGCGTGCGCGCCGCGCTGCGCGCCGTGCCGCGCAAGCTGCGCGAGCGCCGTGTAATCGCCGATACCGCCGTCGCCGGTGCGGCGCAAGCCATACAGTTGCGCGGCGATGCCCCACAGTGGCGGCGCGGGCGACGCGGCTTCGCGTTCGCCTTCTCCGCCGCCGCCGTGCAGCGTGCGCCACGCGTCGGCGACGGTGTAGCAGCGCGGCGGCGCGACCGCGAGCGTCATGCGCTGGTCGTTGATCACGAGCGTGTGATAGCCGGTTTCGTCGATCGGCGCGAGCAGCGCTTCCTCGCCTTTCGGCGCGGTGAAGCGGCCGTCGATGATCGAGCCGCTCTCCAGCTCGATCCGGTAATGGCTGCCCGACCTGACCGCGGCCGCGGGCAGCGCGATGCCACGCCCGATCACCGCGGTCATCAGCGGCGGCAGCCGGCGGCCCGATAGTTCGGCCTCCAGAGCAGCGGCGCTGTGGCGGATATCCGTGGCGTTGCCGCACGGCAGACCCATGCGTTCGAGCAGCGTGCCAAGTGTCTTTTCGGGCACGTGTTGCGTATTGTGGTGCGCGTCCTGCCACTCCACCTCGAAGCCTGCGCGGGTGGCGAGCGCGGCGAGCCTGTCGTTGGGGCGTCGGGTCGTCACGCGCGCTGCTCCTCGTGCGATGCGATGCGCGCATCGTGGCGGCTCGCGAATTCGTTGATGTCGCCGGTCAGCCACGCAATGCACGCATGCGCGGGCAAGACCCGCGCGTCGGCCTGTTCGCGCGCGCGCGGCGGTGTTTCGAAAATGATCTTGCCGTCGGGGACGGCGTCGAACGCGACGCTCTGCTGCGACAGATTCAGCGCGATCGACAGCGTCTCGCCATCGCCGAGATTCCAGCGCGCGATCAGCGCGTTCGCGTCGCCGCCACCGGCATCGCGCAGCACGGTCGCCCCGCACGCTTTCGTATGTTTCAGGCGCGGCGTGATCAGCTTCGCGCGCACCGCGAGCGCGGACTTGTAGTAATGCATCCAGTCGAGCCGATCCGGCGTCGGCTGTACATCGGGCGCGGGTGGCGACGAGGCGGCGAAGGTCTGGGCATCGTTCGGATCGGGAATCTGCGCGCGGCGTTTCTCATCGCTGAACGCGGCAAAGCGCGCGAATTCACGGCGACGCCCTTCGCGCACGGCGTCGGCGAGATCGCCGGTGTAATCGGTGAAAAACAGGAACGGTTGCGTCGAACCATGCTCCTCGTCCATGAACAGCAGCGGAATTTGCGGCGACAGCAACAGCAACGCGGTCGCGGCGCGCAGCGCGTCATCCGAGGTCAGCTTGCGCAGACGTTCGCCGAACGCACGGTTGCCAATCTGATCGTGGTTCTGCAAAAACATCACGAACGACGTCGGCGGCAGATGCGCGCTCGCTTCGCCACGCGGCGCACCATCGTGCAGCGGCGACGGCTCGCCCTGATACGCGAAGCCTTCGGACAGCACTCGCGCGAGCCGGCGAATCGGTTCGTTGGCATACGCGTGGTAATAGCCTTCGGTTTCGCCGGTCAGCAGCACGTGCAGCGTGTTGTGCGCGTCGTCGTTCCATTGCGCGTCGAAATGCGCGTCGAGCAGGCTCGCGCCGTTGTGCTCGTTTTCGATCACCAGATGCACCTGACGGCCCTGCTGCACGCGCGCGCGGATATGGTCCGACAGCTCGCGCAGCCAGCCGGGATTGTCGATCGCATGCACCGCATCGAAGCGCAGTCCGTCGAAGCGGTACTCGTTGATCCAGTAGACGGCGTTGTCGGTGAAGAAGTCGCTGACTTCGCTGCGCTCGAAGTCGATCGCGGGGCCCCACGGCGTGTTCACGCCTGCGCGGAAAAACGGCTCCGCGTAAGTATGCAGATAGTTGCCGTCCGGTCCGAAGTGGTTGTAGACGACGTCGAGAAACACCATCAGGCCCACACCATGCGCGGCGTCGATCAGCGCCTTCAGTTCTTCGGGGCGGCCGTATGCGGAGTCGGGCGCGTACGGCAACACGCCGTCGTAACCCCAGTTGCGACGACCGGGAAAGTCGTTCAACGGCATCAGTTCGATGGCGGTGACGCCGAGCGCGGCGAGCTCGGGCAGGCGCTTTTGCACGCCCGCATACCCGCCCATCGCACCGACGTGCAATTCGTACAGCACCGTTTCTTCCCAGGGCCGGCCGTGCCATTCGGTGTGTTCCCAATGGTAGGCGCGCGGATCGATGACCTCGCTCGGGCCGTGCACGTCCCGCGGCTGGAACCGCGAGGCCGGATCGGGCACCGCCTGCCCGTCGTCGAGCTGGAACCGATACAGCGTGCCCGCGCCGCTCTCCACGGTGGTCTCGAACCAGCCGTTGCCGGTCGGAGCCATGTCGTGCGTGCCTTGCGCGGGGCCGTTTTCGACGACCACCTGCACGCTGTCGCACGACGGTGCCCAAAAACGGAACCGCGTGCGCGGTCGCGTGCCGCTCGCGCCGATCAACTGCGCGCTGAACGGCAGGCAGTGCGCGTAATGATGCGTGTGAGGATCAATCGGTCTTTCAGACATGTCTTCACCATTCGAATCTGCTAACGAGCCTGGACGGCAATGCGACGCAACGCAAGCAGGCATTGCGTCGCAACATTCTTGCCACCCCGGCTGCGGCGCGATTTATCCGCGCTCGAACCAGGTCGCCGCAGTGCATCGTTCATTGCGAACCATCGTCGATTGCGGTCTGCGCGCCCGGATCGGGCGGCAGCGCGGTCAACAGCCGCGGCCCGTGCTGCGCGCCAGCCACCCAGCCGGCTTGCCAATCCGCTTCACCGGTCGGTTGCGCGGCGAGTATCACGAGGCCGTGCGCGGCGACCTCGAGTTCGGCCGTCGCGAGCCGCTGCGGCGCGCGTTCCGGATCGGCCGTGTCTAACAGCACATGCCATTCCAGGTGCGGCGCGGGAGGCGCGAACTGCAGCGGTTCCTCGTGAGCGTTGAGCATCATTAACAATACTTCGGTTTCGCCATTCAGGCCCGGACCCGCGCGACGCAACGTGAACGCGCGTCCTTCCGGGTCTTGCCACGCTTCGATCGTCAGCGGATCGCCGTGTTCGTCGAACCAGCCGACGTCGAACAGGCCGGGCAGCACTTCGCGGTCGCCGAACAGAAAGCGCGTTTCACGCAGCAGCGGATGGCGCTTGCGCAACCCGATCACGCGCGCGACGAACTCGGTCATGCGCTGACCTTCCGGCGAATCCGCGAGGTCCCAGTCGATCCAGGATAGGTCGTTATCCTGACAGTACGCATTGTTGTTGCCGCGCTGCGTGCGCAGCGCTTCGTCGCCGGCGAGCAGCATCGGCGTGCCGAGCGCGAGCATCAGGGTCGCGATCAGCGAGCGCGACACGCGACGGCGGGTCGCGAGGATCGCGGGGTCGTCGGTCGCGCCTTCGAGACCCCAATTGCGGCTGCAATTCTCGTTGTGGCCGTCGTTGTTGTCTTCCAGGTTGGCTTCGTTGTGCTTCTGCTCGTACGCGGTGACATCGGCCAAGGTGAAGCCGTCATGCGACGTGACGAAGTTGATCGACGCCCACGGCTTGCGATGCCGCCGGTTGAACAGATCGGCCGACCCGGTCAGGCGCGCGGCGAGGTCGGGCCGCAGGCCGGCGTCGCCACGCCAGAAACGTCGCACCGTGTCACGGAAACGGTCGTTCCATTCGCTGAATCCCGGCGGATGATTGCCGAGCTGATAGCCGCCAGGGCCGAGATCCCATGGCTCGGAAATCAGCTTGCGTTGCGATAGCACCGGGTCCTGGCGCAACGCGTCGAACAGGCCCGAGCCCGGATCGAAGCCGTGGCTTTCGCGCCCGAGCGTCACGCCGAGATCGAAACGAAAGCCGTCGATATTGAACGCGCTCGACCAGTAGCGCAGTGAATCCATCACCATCTGCAGCACGCGCGGATGCGGCAGATTGACCGTGTTGCCGCAGCCCGTGTCGTTGATATGGTGACGCTCGTCGCCGGGAATCAGCCGGTAATAGCTGGCATTGTCGAGGCCGCGCCATGAAATGGTCGGGCCCATCTCATTGCTTTCGCAAGTGTGGTTGTAGACCACGTCGAGAATCACCTCGATGCCGGCCGCGTGCAGCTGGCGCACGGCGATGCGCATTTCGTCGAGCCGGTGCGTGCTCAGATAGGTCGGCTCCGGCGCGAAGAACGCCGCCGTATTGTAGCCCCAGTAATTGCGCAGGCCGCGCTCCACGAGGAAGCGGTCGTTCAGAAACGCGTGCACGGGCAGCAGCTCGACCGCGGTCACGCCGAGCTTCAGCAAATGCTCGATGAACTCCGGCGACGCGAGCGCCGCGAACGTGCCGCGTTCATGCTGGCGCAGATCGGAGCGCAGCATCGACGCGCCGCGCAAGTGCGTTTCGTAGATCACGGTTTCGCCCCACGGCACGTCGGGCCGCCTGTCGTGCGACGAGTCGAACGCCTCGTCGATCACGACGCACTTGGGCATCGCGGGCGCGGAATCGCGCCGGTCGATCGAAAGGTCCGCGCGATTCGAATGCACGCGATAGCCGAACAGCGCGTCGGACCAGCGAAACTGCCCGACGAGCTTGCGCGCATACGGGTCGAGCAGCAGCTTGTGCGGATTGAAACGATGCCCGAAATGCGGCTGATACGGCCCATGCGCGCGAAAGCCGTACGCGGTGCCCGGATGCGCGTTCGGCAGATAGCCGTGCCAGATCTCGTCGGTGCATTCGGGCATGGTGAAGCGGCGAATCTCCTTGCGGCCGGTTGAGTCGAACAGGCATAGCTCGATTTTCTGCGCATTGGCCGAGAACACCGCGAAGTTGACGCCCAGCCCATCCCAGTTCGCGCCGAGCGGATACGGCGAGCCGGGCAGCAACCGCTCGGGCAACGCATGCGACATGATTTCCCTTTCCTGTTCTGATTGTCGAGCTGGAGCTCGGGTCTGCCTGGGTCTTCATGCAACGGGCGCGCGGCGGCTGCCTGTGCGCCGCGCGCCCGGGTTATGGCACGTTTCCTCAGTCCGCGCGCAATACGATCGTCGCGAGCGGGGGCAAGATCAGCGCGGCGGAATGTGGCCTGCCGTGGCTCGATACATGGTCGGAATGAATCAGCCCGCCGTTGCCCATGTTCGAGCCGCCATACACGCCTGCATCGGTATTGAGCACTTCCACCCAGCGTCCGCCGCGCGGCATGCCGAGCCGATAGCCGAGCCGCGGCACCGGCGTCATGTTGCACACCACGACGAACTCCTGGCCCGCGCCGTCGGTGCGCCGATAGGCGAACACGCTGTTGCCGCTGTCGTCGCCGATCAACCATTCGAAGCCGCCCGGTTCGCTGTCGAGCAGATGCAGCGCGGGCTCGTTGCGATACAGATGGTTCAGGTCGCGCACCAGTAATTGCACGCCGTGGTGGTTCGAATCGTCGAGAAGATGCCAATGCGGCGAGCCGTCATGGTCGAACTCCGCCATCTGGCCGAATTCGCCGCCCATGAACAGCAGCTTCTTGCCCGGGTGCGTCCACATGAAACCGAAGTACGCGCGCAGATTAGCGAAACGCTGCCAGCGGTCGCCGGGCATCTTGCCGAGCAGCGAGCCCTTGCCGTGCACCACCTCGTCGTGCGAAAGCGGCAGCACGAAACGCTCGGAATATGCGTACACCATGCCGAACGTCATGTTGTGGTGGTGATACCGGCGATACACCGGGTCTTCGTGCATATAGTGCAGGGTGTCGTGCATCCAGCCCATGTTCCACTTGAAGTCGAAGCCGAGGCCGCCGTCCGCGAGGCGCGCGGTCACGCCCGGCCATGCGGTCGATTCCTCGGCGACCGTGATCGCGCCGGGCGCGCCCGGCACATAGCGGACCTCGTGATTCAAGCGCTTCAGGAACGCGATCGATTCGAGATTCTCGCGGCCGCCATAGACGTTCGGCACCCACTCGCCGGCCGCGCGGGAGTAGTCGCGATACAGCATCGACGCGACCGCATCGACGCGCAGGCCGTCGACGTGATAGCGCTTCAACCACGCGAGCCCCGACGCGATCAGGAACGCGCTGACCTCGTTGCGGCCGAGGTTGTAGATCATCGTGTTCCAGTCCTGGTGATAGCCTTCGCGCGGATCGGCATGCTCGTAGAGCGGCGTGCCGTCGAAATCGATCAGGCCATGCGCGTCGTTCGGGAAATGCGCGGGCACCCAGTCGAGAATCACGCCGAGGCCTGCTTCGTGCGCGCGATCGACGAAACGCGCGAACTGCTCGGGCTTGCCGAAGCGCGCGGACGGCGCGAACTGCCCGAGCGGCTGATAGCCCCACGAACCGCCGAACGGATGCTCGGCGATCGGCAGAAATTCGATGTGCGTGAAGCCCATGCTCTTCGCATAGGGGATCAGCCGCTCGGCGAGCTCTTCCCAGACGAGACCACGCTGGCCTTCCTCGGCGACGCGCAGCCACGACTCCGCGTGCACTTCGTAGATCGTGATCGGCGTGCGCGCGGTCTGCTTGTCGGCGCGCGACTGGATCCACTCGTGATCGCTCCACGGAAACTGCTCGATCTCGTCGACGTGTGCGACGATCGATGCGGTGCCCGGCGGCTTTTCCGTCTGCATCGCGCACGGGTCGGCCTTCAGCGGCAGCGGATGGCCGTCGCGCGACAGCAGCTCGTACTTGTAGCGCGTGCCGGCGCCGACGCGCGGCACGAACAGCTCCCACACGCCCGCCTGGTGACGCAGCCGCATCGGGTGGCGGCGGCCGTCCCACGCATTGAAGTCGCCGACCACCGACACGCGCCGCGCATTCGGCGCCCACACCGCAAAGCGCACGCCTGGCACACCGTCGACGTCGACCGGCCGCGCGCCCAGACATTCGAGCACCGCGTACGGATCGCCGCGCGCGAGACGTTCGAGCGGTTCGTCGCCGAGCACCGGAGCAAACGAATAGGTATCCTCCACTTCCTGCACCACACCATGCCAGTCGATGCGCAAGCGATACGGCATCGCCGACGTGATGCGGCCCGCGAACAGGCCAGGGCGCAGTTGTTCGAGTTCGCCGAGCGTCGCGCCATCAGCGCGTGAAATCACGGTGACGTGCGCGGCGTTCGGCAGCAGCGCGCGCACGATCGGCCCCGCGTCCGTCTGATGCAGCCCGAGCTGCGAAAACGGATCGGGGTGACGCGCTTCGACGAGCGCGTCGATATCGACGGGTTGAAGGCCTGCGGCCGGATCATGCTCACTCATAGTCGCCCTCGGCCGGGTTAGGCGGCGTGGCCGCGCCAGGCGCCTGGGTTGACGGATCGTGGTGCGGCGGCCTGCCGGTGTCGCCGAGCAGCCGGCTCACGAGCGCCGCGAGGCCGCGCACCGGCAAGCCGAGCCACGCCGGTCGGTTGGCCGCTTCGTAGCGGATTTCGTAGGCGGCCTTCTCGATCAGGAACAGATCGAGCAGCGCCTCCTCGGATTCGGGCGCGACGAGCGGCGTCGGCGACTGCGCGGCGGCCGCGCGATATTCCGCGAGGAACGCGCCAGTCGCGTGCGCGCGGAAGCGTTCGAACAGCGCGCGCTTGCGATCGGCGGTCTGTTGCGGCGCGCTTTCGGTGGTCGATTGCGCGGCTGCGCTCGCATACGACAGCGAGCGCATCAGACCGGCCACGTCACGCAACGGGCTCGATTTCTGGCGACGCTCGTCGAGCGAACGCGCGGGCTCGCCTTCGAAATCGATCAGATATGCGTCGCCGTGCGCGACCAGCACCTGGCCGAGATGGAAGTCGCCATGGATGCGGATGCGCAACGCGCCTGCGTCGCCCGGCACCAGCTTGTCGACGGCCTCGACGAGCGCGGCGCGGCGATCGATCAGACTTTGCGCGAGCCCCTTCGTGTCCGCGTCGCTCATGTCCGCGATGCGCGTCGCGAGCAGATCGAGCGCGGTCGCGAGCATCGTCTGCGTCGCGTCGACCCATGCCTTCACCTGGTCGGCGTTGGCCGGTTCCGGCGCGAACGCGGGGTCGTCGCTCGGCGTGGCGAGCGCGACGTGCAACTCACCGAGCCGGCGGCCGATGATGCCCGCGAGTTCGCCGTAACCGTCCAGCAGAATCGACTCGTTCGTGCGATCGGATACGGTCTGCGTTTCGGTGTCGATCGCGATCGCGAGTTCGTCGACCGAGCGGCGCAGATAATCGAGCGACCAGTTCCACGCGTCGCCCTGATTGTCGATAAAGCCCTGCAGGATCGCGAGCGTATGCGGCACGCCCTCAGGATCGACGCGCACCACTTCGCCATACAGCGGCGCGGTGTTCGCATAGCCGAGCTGCGTCAGATAGCGGCTGATTTCCGCTTCCGGATGGATGCCGCTGACGAGCCGCCGCACCAGCTTCAGCACCGCGGCATCGGCGACGATCAGCGAGCTGTTGCTCTGTTCGGCCGCGAGCCAGCGAATCTCGGGCCGCTCGCCGAGAGCGTCGAGTTCGGCGAAGCGCTCGGTCGGCAGGAACTTGATCTCGCTCTTCTGCACGGTCGGCACGACCGCGCGCTCGCGCAGCTTGCGCAGCACGTTGTGCGCGAAGATCGGCAGCGAGAACGCGTCGGTCAGATGGCCGACGTTGCGGCCCCGCCGCACGCGTGCAAGCGCCAGTTGTAGAAACAGCGGCGTGGTGGTTTCGCCGCCCCATGTGATCGCGATCGGCACCACGTAGCGCTCGGTGTGGTCGCCGACGTCCGCTTCGATTTCAGTGAAGGCGAAGCCGCCGTTCGGGATCGTGGTCAGCGCGGCGAGCCGCACCGCGTGCATCTTCTGATCTTTCGATGCGAACCAGCGGCGCCGGCTCAGCCACGACGGCAGCACCTCGGATTCCAGCAGCCGCACGTTTTCGGGTGTCGGCCCGGATTGTCCTTCGCGGATCACGATCGTGACGAACTCGGGCAGCGGCTCGGAATGCGCCTGCGCCCATGTCGGCCGCCCGCCGCCTTCGCACAGCATGAACCACAGGAAGCCGTAGGGCGGGAACGTCAGCAGATAGGTCAGCTGACCGATCGCGGGGAACACCGAATCGGCGGTCATCTCGATCGGCACGAAGCCGTTGAATTCTGACAGCTCGAGCTCGACCGCCTGCGGCGCGCGCGACAGATTCGCGACGCACAGGATCGGCGCCTCGCCGGGCATCTCGCGCAGATACGCGAGAATCTTGCGGTTTTCAGGCTTCAAAAAGCGGATCGTGCCGCGTCCGAAGGTCTGCTTCGCGCGCCGCGTCGCAAGCATGCGGCGGGTCCAGTTCAGCAGCGAATGCGGGTCGCGGCTCTGCGCTTCGACGTTGACCGCGTCGAAGCCGTACAGCGTACCCATCACGGGCGGCAGCACCAGTTGCTCAGGGTCGGCGCGCGAGAAGCCGCCGTTGCGATCCGACGACCACTGCATCGGCGTGCGCACGCCGTCGCGGTCGCCGAGGTGGATGTTGTCGCCCATGCCGAGTTCGTCGCCGTAGTAGATGACCGGCGTGCCGGGCATCGACAGCAGCAGCGAGTTGATCAGCTCGATGCGGCGGCGGTCACGCTCCATCAGCGGCGCGAGACGGCGGCGAATGCCGAGATTCAAACGTGCGCGGCGATCGCTCGCATAGGTGTTCCACAAATAGTCACGCTCGGAATCGGTGACCATTTCGAGCGTCAGCTCGTCGTGATTGCGCAGGAAGATCGCCCACTGGTTCGATTCGGGGAGTTCCGGTGTCTGCTTCATGATGTCGGTGATCGGGAAGCGGTCTTCGCTCGCGATCGACATGTAGATGCGCGGCATCAGCGGGAAGTGGAACGCCATATGGCATTCGTCTTCGTTGCCGAAATACTCCTTCACGTCCTCGGGCCACTGGTTCGCCTCGGCGAGCAGCATCCGGTTCGGGTACTCGGCGTCGATGGTCGCGCGAATCCGCTTCAGGACCTCGTGCGTCTCAGGCAGGTTCTCGTTGTTGGTGCCTTCACGTTCGACGAGGTATGGCACCGCATCGAGCCGCAGCCCGTCGATGCCCATGTCGAGCCAGAAACGCATCACCTGCAGCACCTCTTTCAACACCGCCGGATTGTCGAAGTTCAGATCGGGCTGGTGCGAGTAGAAGCGGTGCCAGTAGTACGCGCCCGCAACCGGATCGTGCGTCCAGTTCGACGGCTCCGAGTCGATGAAGATGATGCGAGTCTCCGGGTATTTCTGATCGGTATCGGACCACACGTAGTAGTTGCGATAGTTCGAGCCGGGCTTCGCGCGCCGCGCGCGCTGGAACCACGGGTGCTGATCCGACGTGTGGTTGATGACGAGCTCGGTGATCACGCGGATGCCGCGCGCGTGCGCTTCCTGGATGAAGCGCCGCACGTCCGCGAGCTGACCGTAGTCGGGATGCACGTTGCGGTAGTCGGCGATGTCGTAGCCGTCGTCCCGGCGTGGCGACGGATAGAACGGCAGCAGCCAGATCGCGTTGACGCCGAGCTCGGCGATGTAGTCGAGCTTGGCCATCAGACCGGGGAAATCGCCGACGCCGTCGTTGTTCCCATCGAAGAACGACTTGATGTGCACCTGATAGATGATCGCGTCCTTGTACCACAGCGGATCGTCGCTGAGGGCCGCGGGTTTGCCGCGGCGGCGCGTGCGTACCTTCGCCGCGGTGCCGACGGCCACGGCCGTTTGCGCCTCGTGCGCGGTTTGGGCTGGATCGTCGCGCTTCATGTTCCACCTTCCATCCAGGTTGGGTTGACAGCGTCTGCGTGAGGAGCGCTGTCGGGATC
Source organism: Paraburkholderia sp. MM5384-R2 (assembly GCF_014201025.1). Taxonomy (NCBI): domain Bacteria; kingdom Pseudomonadati; phylum Pseudomonadota; class Betaproteobacteria; order Burkholderiales; family Burkholderiaceae; genus Paraburkholderia; species Paraburkholderia sp. MM5384-R2. The sequence goes on along the minus strand of NZ_JACHDI010000012.1, from coordinate 9,015 downwards.
GTGGTCGCTCTCCTCGGGGCGATCGGCGGGCAGGCCGCCTGGCGGCGCGATTCGCCAGATCGAGAAGGGTTGGCCCGAGCCGAGCCGCACGTGTTGCCAGCGTCCGTGCCATTCGAAGCGTGCGCCGGTCATCTGGTCGATCACTTCGAGCGTGGCGTGATCGTGTAGATGCCAGCGCTGGAACGTGTCCCACGACAACTCGATGTCCGCGCCCTGTTCGTTGAACGGATCGAGATTGATCGCGACGACGATCACGTTGTCGCGCGATTCGGTCGCTTTCTCGAAGCACAGGATGTGGTCGTTGTGCGCGGCGAGGAACGTGAGACCGAGATGCGTTTGCAGCGCCGGATTCGCGCGACGGATGCGGTTCAGTGCGGTGATCTCGCCGACGATATTGCCGGGCCGGTGCCAGTCCCACGCCCGCAACTGATACTTTTCGGAGTCCAGATACTCTTCGCTGTTCGGCAGCGCGGTGGCCTCGCACAGTTCGAAGCCGCTATACGCGCCCCACAGGCCGGCCAGGGTCGCGGCCAGCGCCGCGCGGATCAGAAAGCCCGTGCGTCCCTGCGATTGCAGATGGCGCGGGTTGATGTCCGGCGTATTGACGAAGAAGTTCGGCCGATAGAAATCGCGTGCGCCGGTCTGCGTGAGTTCGCCCATGTACTCGGTGAAATCGCGCTTCGACTCGCGCCACGTGAAGTACGTGTACGACTGCGAGAAGCCGATCTTGCCGAGCCGGTTCATCATGCGCGGCCGCGTGAACGCTTCGGCGAGAAAGATCGTGTCGGGGTGGCGCGCGCGCACGTCGGCGATCATCCATTCCCAGAACGGCAGCGGCTTGGTGTGCGGATTGTCGACGCGGAAGATGCGCACGCCCGCGTCGACCCAGAACAGGATCACGTCGCGCAACGCGAGCCACAGGCCGGGCTTGGCGTCGTGCGCGTAGAAGTCCGGGTTGACGATGTCCTGATACTTCTTCGGCGGATTCTCGGCGTAGCGCAGCGTGCCGTCGGGGCGCCACGCGAACCACGTCGGATGCTCCTTCAGCCACGGGTGATCGGGCGAGCACTGGATCGCGAAGTCGAGCGCGATCTCGAGGCCATGCGCATGCGCGGCGGCGAGCATCGCCTTGAAATCGTCGAGCGTGCCGAGTTGCGGATGCACGGCGGTGTGACCGCCCTCGGCGGCGCCGATCGCATAGGGACTGCCCACATCGCCCGGCTGCGTGGTCAGCGTGTTGTTGCGGCCCTTGCGGTTCGCGAGGCCGATCGGGTGGATCGGCGGGAAGTACAGCACGTCGAAGCCCATGTCGCGGATGCGCGGCAGCTTCGCGCTCACGTCCGCGAACGTGCCGTGGCGCGACTCGTCGTCGCTCATCGAGCGCGGGAAGATCTCGTACCAGCTCGCGAAATAGGCGGCCGTGCGTTCCGCGTCGATCTTGTAGATCACGGGGTCGCGGCTCAGAAACGGGCGATGGCGCGCAGCGGTCATTGCCTTCGCTGTGGCGGGCGCGAGAATCACTGCGAGCTTCTGTTCGGCGTCGGCCTTCTGGAAGTCGCGCACGATGTGTTCGAGCGGCTCCTTGTCGGCGCCTTCGGTCGTCTCGACTTCGGCGAGCACGAGCGCGAACAGATGCGCGGCTTCGTCGAGTTCTATCTCGACGGTCTGGTTCGCCTTCAGCTTCTTCTGGATGTGCTCGACGAGCGACGCGAAGTCGTCGCGCCACGCGATCACGGTGAACTCGTAGCGGCCGATCCGCTCGAGCGGAATGCGCGCGCTCCACAAGTCGAGCCCGGCCGGCGGCGCGGGCGACATCAGTTCTTCGTGCCACGCGGTTTCGTCGGCCGCGCGCCACAGCACGGCACCCGCGATCTTGTCGTGACCTTCGGCGAAGATCGCCGCGCGAATTTCCGCGCGCTCGCCGACGCTGCGCTTGGCCGCGAAGCGACCGTTCTCCACCGACGGCGACACGCTCTCGATCGCGACGCGCGGCGCTTCGATCGCGTCGAGCACTGTCTTGCGGCCGCTGCGCTTGCTGTTCGCCTTGTCGATCGGCGGCGCGAGGCAGATCGGCTGTTCCGCGAACGCGCGCAGCAGCCGCACCGCACCGGGCGCGAGCGCGAACGGCGCGAGTGCCGCGGGTTCGGTTCGGCCGCGCGCGTCGAGCGGCGCGAAGCGCGTAAAGCTGCCCGGCACGCCCGCGAGGAAGCGCGCGGGATCGACACGCACTGGCGCGCCGAGTTCGGGATTCACGACGATCAGGACTGCTTCGCCGGCGTCGCGCAGATCGGCTGCGTCGCCGCGCAGCAGAACCGCGGCCGATGCGCCGGGGCCGCTCAATGGGCGCAATTCACCGTTCGCGTGCAGTGTCGGCGTGTTGCGCGCGAAGTCGTTGGCCTGGGTGACGGCGGCGTTCAGATCGAAGCGGCGCGACTGCGCGGCGCGGGCGAACTGCGCGGCGTCGCCGCGCGTTTGCGACATCGGTTCGGCGATGCCGTATTCGAAGCCCATCGGCATCATCCAGCCGCTGCCCAATGCAACCGACGTGAACAGCGCGCGTCGATACGCCCGCTCGACGATCGCCGCATCATGCACGTCGCTCAGCTCGGCGGCGAGGCGGGTACCGTACGGTGCTTCGGGAAAGGCGATCGGCGCACCAACGCGCGCGAGCGCCGCATGCTCCTCGGCCATCCAGCTCGAACGGAAATCCCACCAGCGCATCGACGAAAACGCGCTGTCGAAGCCGGCTGCTTCGAGACCGGGCAGATCGCCGCGCGACAGGCCCGGCGTTGCGGCGAGAAAGCGCACGCGCGGATGCTTCGCGCGCACTTCATCGCCGAGGTGCCGCCATGCGGCAGCCGGCACGCGATGCGGCGAATCGAAACGGAACCCGCCGACACCCGCCTCGGCGAGCGCGAGCAGTTGCTGGGTCCACCAGACGCTCAGCGAGGCACTCGTCGCGGGGTCGTCGAAATTCGCGTAGGCAACGTTGTCTTCGCGATGCACGTGGCGCGGATCGAGCCGTGCGAGCTCGGACTCACGCGCATGAAACCAGTCCGAATGCTCGCTGTACAGCACGCCGTCCGCGGCCATGCGGTCGATCACGAGATCGACCAGCAGCGTCAGGTTGTTGCGGCGCGCGGCATCGGCGAGCATGCGCACGGCTTCGTGCACCGAATGCTGCGCCTCGAACACCGGATGCAGCCGAGCGTGATTGCCGACCACCTGGCCATGGCCGGCCTGGCCGGGCTCGAACAGCCCGCCGATCAACGCATGATCGAAGCCGAGCCCGGCCGCATGAGCGAACTGCGCGGGCCAGGCATCGAGGGGCCCGACGAGAAGAGAATGAAAAAAGTAAATCCGCGGCGCGTACCCGTTTGGAGATTCCATCGGTCGTTTCCAGAGTTGTCCTGCTGCGGTGTGGATGCACTTGGCATGCGATCACAGCGCTCATTGGGCTTCCCGAGCCGGATACCGCGCGATGCGTCAGCGGGGGCACGTACTGGTCAATGTAGTGCAAAGATCGTCGCGCCGCTGGCCAGTCGCGGGTGCTTTGACGCCAGACGCCGGTCTCGCGGGACTGGTCGTCACTCGTCGCGGAAAGGAGCAAACCGTGTGCCAACGCGCGGGCAGCCGGGCACCGCGCTAGCGCGGAAACGGGGAGGTTACGGTGAGATGGCGGGTGCCGAAGGTGCGCGCGCGCACGGAGCGCGCGCAAAAATGCGGGCATTGTTACGCACGCCGCGGGAGGCCGGCATGTAAAACGGGGTGGTGCGGGGCCGGTTTTACACGGGCGGCCCCGCGTTGCACGGGATGCGGTTCAAGCGGACGCGTGAAGCCTGGGTGCCGCTCGCGCGGCAGCCATGTGGCACGCGGGTGGCATTCGCATGAAATTCATCCGAACGCCGCGCAGCGGCCGTGTCACGAACCCAGCAGCCCCGCCGCGATGTTCACGCACAGGCCGAGCACCGCGACGTTGAAGTAGAACGACAGGATCGATTGGGCGAGCGTCGCGCGGCGAATTTCGCGTGAGCGCAACACGACATCGGAAGTCTGCGACGCGACCGCGATCGTGAACGAGTAGTACAGGAAGTCCCAGTAGTTCGGCAGCAAATGGTGATCGGGAAACTTCAACGCGGTCTCTTGCGCGTCCGTGTCGAAGTAGAGGCGCGCGTAGTGCAGCGTGAAGATCGTCGGAATCAGAAACCATGCGCCGATCAGCGTCAGACCGGTCAGCAGGTAGTGCCAGACGGTCGTTGCGCCGCCCGCGCCCTTGGCCGACGCGAGTTCGAGCACGATCGCGGCGACGCTCGCGATCGTCGCGACGCAGATGACGACCAGCACGACGCCCGCGTTTTCGTCGTCGCGCATCGCGTATTCGCGCACGCGGTGCTCGTCGGCAAGAGCCATATGCACCCAGATCATCAGCAGGTAGCTCCAGATGGCCGCGTCCCAGCCGATCAGTGTGCGGGCGATCGGACTCGTATGACCGGGCACTAGGAACGCGACGACGATCCCGATCACGAGGCCGATCACCGTGCGGGGCCGATTGCGAAGAAGCTGGGGATAGTAGTTGATGGACATGGACTCGATGAACGACGAAGTGTAGGGCAGTCGGTGTCGCGGATTCTACGCGTGCAACGCGGACCGATTGTCGAATGGTGGGTCACAGGCTATAGTCTTTCGCGGCGGCCTTGCGCGCCGCTTTCACTTGAAAGGCGATTGGCAGAAAACGGCAGCAATCGTTGCGGTCATGCATGCAACACCGCAAATGCGGCGCGCGTGAATCACGCGCACGGATACGAGACCGCTGAAGCGGCGTAAGACCAGGTTTGGGGAAGAGCAAACGAAGCGGCAGGCGAACGGCATCATGCCCTCGCCGCGCTGCTCGTCGAGAACGACTCATCATCTGGAGCCCCCATGACAGATGTTCCTGAGGATAACGATGCGCATCCCCACGTGACGCATCGGCAAGGAGCGAAGTCTTATCGCAATGCCACACGTTTCACCGGCTTGCCGCCGTCGTTTTCCGCTTCGCGCAGGGCCTGGGTGCTCGGCTCGTGCGCGACGGCCGCGGCGCTCGCGTTCGCCGGCGCGAACCGTTCGCTGTCGTGGATCGCGCCCGCCTTCGCCGATACGCGGCTAGCCGGGGGCGGACTCGATGCCTTCCTCGCGCTTTCGCAACACCTCACCGGTCGTAGCAGTTTCGATACCGTGCTTGGCCAACGTGTCTACGATGCGCTGTCGCGTGCCGATAACCAGTTCGCGCAGAACGTCGCGGCACTCAACACGTGGCTGCAAGGCCACGGCGGCGTGCCGTCCGATACGGTCACGCAGGCGCTGCAGACCGACCAGCCCGCGCTCGCGAAAACGGTCGGCGCGATCATGCGCGCGTGGTACCTGGGCCTCGTCGGCGACATGCCGCACGTCCAGGTGATCGCGTATGAAAAGGCGCTGATGTTCGAGCCCGTGCAAGACGTGCTCACGATTCCCTCCTATTGCCGCGACGTGCCGTTCTACTGGACGCAGAAGCCGACGCCCGCATGAGCCGCGCGAGCCCGCGAGCGGGCCACGCCAGCAGCGCAACCAGCACGCCGGACCCGCAAGCGTCGCACGAACAAAGCCCGCAACAGGCAGGGCATCGAAGAGAGAAACGATGGCAAACACACAATCCGCCGATATCGTCGTGGTCGGCTCCGGTGTCGCCGGCAGTCTGGTTGCGCATCAGCTGGCGCTGGCGGGCGCGTCGGTAATCCTGCTCGAAGCGGGGCCGCGCATTCCGCGCTGGCAGATCGTCGAGAACTTCCGCAACTCGCCGGCCAAGTTCGACTTCGCGACGCCGTATCCGTCGACGCCTTACGCGCCGCATCCCGAGTACGCGCCCGCGAACAACTACCTGATCCAGAAGGGCGATTATCCGTACAACTCACAATACGTGCGGCTCGTCGGCGGCACGACCTGGCACGGGGCGGCCGCCGCGTGGCGGCTGCTGCCGTCGGACTTCCAGTTGCGCAAGCTGTATGGCGTCGGGCGCGACTGGCCGTATCCGTACGAAACGCTCGAGCCGTGGTACGTGGCCGCCGAAGTGCAGCTCGGCGTGTCCGGTCCCGATAGTTCGATCGATCTCGGTTCGCCGCGCTCGAAGCCCTATCCGATGCAGCAGCTGCCACTGTCGTACATGGATCAGCGGTTCAGCGACGTGCTCAACGCGCAGGGCTTCAAGGTCGTGCCCGAACCGGTCGCGCGCAACAGCCGTCCGTACGATGCGCGGCCCACCTGCTGCGGCAACAACAACTGCATGCCGATCTGCCCGATCGCCGCGATGTACAACGGCGTGATTCACGCGGAGAAGGCCGAGCAGGCCGGCGCGAAACTGATTCCCGAAGCGGTCGTGTATCGCATCGAAGCGGACGACAAAGGGCTCATCACCGCGGTCCACTACAAGGACCCGAACGGCAATAGCACACGCGTCACCGGCAAGCTGTTCGTGCTCGCGGCGAACGGCATCGAAACGCCGAAGCTGATGTTGATGTCGACCTCCGACAAATTCCCGCACGGCGTCGGCAACAGCTCCGATCAGGTGGGCCGCAACCTGATGGACCATCCCGGCACCGGCGTCACGTGTCTCGCCGACGAACCGCTGTGGCCCGGCCGTGGCCCGATGGAGATGACCTCGATCGTCAACTTCCGCGACGGCGCGTTCCGCTCCGATTACTCGTCGAAGAAGCTGCATTTGTCGAACGGCGTGCCGACGATGGGCGTCACCGCCGACCTGCTGAAAAAAGGCCTGACCGGCGCCGAGCTCGACCGGCAGATTCGCGACCGCGCGGCGCGCACGCTGAACATCAACAGCTTTCACGAACATCTGCCGGAGCCGCAGAACCGCATCGTGCCGTTGGCAGATCACAAGGACGCGCTCGGGATTCCTCAGCCCGAGATCTACTACTCGATCAACGACTACGTGAAGAAGAGCGCCGCCAATACGCACGGACTGTATGCGCAGATCGCGACGCTATTCGGCGGCACCGAGGTCTCGTTCGACGACAGCTTCGCGCCCAACAATCACATCATGGGCACGACGATCATGGGCAGCGATGCGGCGAGTTCGGTCGTCGACGCGGACTGCCGCACGCACGATCATTCGAACCTGTTCATCGCGAGTAGCGGCGTGATGCCAACCGCCGCGTCGGTGGACTGCACGCTGACGATCGCTGCACTGTCGCTGAAACTGGGCGACAAGCTGAAGCGCGAAATCTGAGCGCCGACCGGAGAGCCACAATGACGAAGAACACCTGTCGCGCGCAGCCGGACCCTGTGCTGATGCACGTCAACCAGCGCCGCCGCTTCGGCGGCGCGGCGCTCGCGGCCGCGTTTTCGCTGCTTGCGCTGTCGATAGCGTGGCACGAGTCGCACGGCCCGGACGCAGACTCGACCGACGAAATGCCGATCACCCAGGCGCGCGCCGACGACGCGGCGCAGGCTGCGGTCGGCGGTCCGGCCATGCTCGCCGGCAAGGCCGCGAATGGCGAACTCGTGAAGCGCGGCCAATACCTGACCCGTGCTGCCGATTGCGCGGCCTGCCATACGGCGGACAAGTCGCGCCCATTCGCGGGCGGCCTGCCGATCAGCACACCGTTCGGCACGATCGTGACGCCGAACATCACGCCCGATCCCGACACCGGCATCGGCCAATGGAGCGACGCCGATTTCATGCGCGCGATGCACGAAGGCATCGGCAAAGGCGGCGAGCGGCTCTATCCGGCGTTCCCGTACACCGCCTACACACGCGTGACCGAACAGGACGTGCTCGCGATTCGCGCGTATCTGAACACGCTCGCGCCGATTCACTACACGCCGCCCTCGAACAGCCTCAAGTTCCCGTTCAATCAGCGCTGGCTAATGGTGTTCTGGAACATGTTCAACTTCACCGAGGGGCGCTTCGTGCCAGACCCGAAACAGAGCCCCGAATGGAACCGAGGCGCGTATCTGGTCGAAGGGCTCGCGCATTGCGAGGAATGCCATACACCGCGCAATTTCATGCAGGGGCTGAAGTCGAGCGGGCGTTTCTCCGGTGCGGTGCAGGCCGGCTGGCATGCGTTCAATATCACGCCGGACAAGCTGAGCGGCGTCGGCGACTGGCGCGACGACGAACTCACGGCGTATCTGTCGACCGGCGCGGCGCCGAGCCGCGCAAACGCGGCCGGCCCGATGGGCGAAGTGGTCGCGAACAGCACGCAGTACCTGACGCCGGTGGATCTGCGCTCGATCGTCGTGTTCTTGCGTTCGGTGCCGGCCGTGAGCGGCGGCGACGCGCGTCCCCGTCATCAATGGGGCAAGCCGGCCAGCGACGTCACCGCCATACGCGGCACCGCGATCACCGGCGTGAACGGCGCGCAGCTGTTCGTCGCCAATTGCGCGACCTGTCATGGCTGGACCGGGCAGGGCGTGGGCGCGAGCGCGCCGGGCGCGTATCCGTCGCTGATCCACAACTCGACGGTCGGCGCGAACGACGCGAACAATCTCGCGTTGGTCATTCTGCACGGCGTGAATCGCACGACCGCGCACGCGGACGTGCTGATGCCCGGGTTCGGCGGCCATCTCGACGACGAGCAGATCGCGGCGATCACCAACTACGTGACGAAACAGTTCGGCAATCCGCAGGCGACGATCGCGGCCGACCAGGTGGCGAAGCTGCGCACGCTGCAATAGCGCGCGGGACGACTCGGGCGCGCGCCAGGAGTGACTCGCGCAAACGTGCATTTCCGGTAACGCATACCGCAAATGTGCCGTTTCAGCGTCATTTTTGCGTCGTTCGATGTCTTTCTTGCTCGATGAAGCGTGCGGATACGATAGGCAGGGCTTCCGCATGAAGGCCCCCATGAATCAAGGCTGAGAGCAGAAAAGGTTGTTGTAAACATTTGCTGGCTCAGGTTTACTCTCGATTTTTGCCGGACGAGAGATGCCACCGATCATGGATGCGTTTGCCGAACTGCGGGACCCGCGCTGCCGCGCCTG